>CAZDEU010000019.1:0-27774 GCA_964504265.1 uncultured Bacteroidales bacterium | reverse complement strand
AATCGTAAATCGTCAACTTCCTTCTATTCGTCATTTACCACCATTAAATTATGGTTTTCGGCAAATTCTAGTTGTCGTTTTTTGAGGTTGTTGATGGCTTTTTCAATTTTTTTATCTGTTTGTTTATCAATTTTCATAGCTTGTGAGTATGTAAAACCTGAGATTAAATTGTTGCTTTGTTTGAACAGTTCAATAATTGAAGTAAATTCATTTTCGTAAATTTCAATATAAGTATCAAATAAATTTAATGCTGCATTTTTATAATCATAAGAACCTTTATAATCTTCAATAACTTTTAAATTTTCTTTACATCTATTCATACTTGATATCCCTTCTTCTTTTAATTGTTGAAGTTGTTTATAATCCTGATTTTCGATAGATGCTTTAAATCTGTATATATGCTCTGTTGCTTTTATTTCTTCGTTCGAAATAATATTATTGTATTCATAAGCACTTCGCACTGAGCTGCTACACGAATATTGTAAGAAAATAAGTGATGTTATTATAAATTTTAAAAAATAAATATTCTTCATTTAATTAAAATTATTTTTTAATGTTGAAATTATTATAAGTCAACATCATAATAACTAATAAACTCCTCAGATATTTTATTAAATTTTTCAATTCCGTTTTCTAAATAAATATTAATTGTATCCGAAATATCCTGAAAACGGGTATCATCTTCAACAGTATAATTTTCGGGTGGTGTTTTTATTATGTGAATTATGCGTTTATAATATTTTTCGGCAATACTTTTGTAGCAAATATTTAATTCTAAAGCACCGTTTTTAAGCAGTTTATCGCCATTAAATTCATTTAGCTTTTTTAATGCGATTTTTGATGAATCAATTGAAAACAAAAATGATTCATAAAGTTTGTCAATGTTATTAATATAAATATTCATATCAATATTTGTATCAGGAATATATTTATCAGCAATATATTGTCTCGATTGTATGTTTCTTATATCAGTTATAGCTCCTATAAGTGTATCCTCGCTTTTGAAAATCCCAACTGTACAATCATATATATTTTTATAATAATCACTTGCTTTTGATGAAGTGTAACTACAAGCTTCATTTATGATAAGAGTTATTATTATTGTAAAAATAAAAATTGTTAAAAACTTTTTCTTAATCATTATCAGCATTTTAATAATAAAATTCAATAATAAACCTTAATGTGTTTATCTTTGTCAAAAATAATAAAATAAGTAATAATAAATTTTCGTTTATAAAATTTTGTAAGTAAAAGCATGTAATAAAATGACAAAAGAATTTCCATTTCTTATAAATAAAATTGATGAATTTATCAGAAAGTATTATAAAAATCAATTATTAAAGGGTGGATTATTTGCTTTAGGTACTTTAGCGGCTTTTTTTATTATAATTAATTTGCTCGAATATTTTGGAAATTTTAATATAACATTTAGAACTATACTTTTTTATCTTTACCTTAGTGCAAATATCTTTATTTTATATTTTCTTGTAATAATTCCAATAGCCAAATTGTACAGATTTGGTAAAATTATTTCTTACGAAGATGCTGCTATTATTATAGGAAAACATTTCCCCGAAATTAAAGATAAACTTCTAAATACTCTTCAGTTACAAAAATTAGGTGAAAATGCTCATTATAACAACGAAATTTTAAATGCAGGTATTGACCAGAAAATAAAAGAATTAAAACCTGTACCTTTTGCGGGTGCTGTTGATTTATCGCAAAACAGAAAATATATTAAATATATTCTGCCGCCTTTAATGATAATTCTGGTATTATTATTTGCTGCTCCTAGTGTTATTACAGAGCCTGCCAGCAGAATAATTCATCACGGTACTTATTATGAAAAAACGCCTCCTTATTATTTTAGGATTTTGAATAATAATCTTACTGTATCTCAGCAAGAGGATTTTAAACTTGATGTTAAGATTGAAGGTGCTGAAACTCCTGCAAATGTTTTTATTTTAATAAACAACAGCCGTTTTAAACTCGAAAAACATAATAATATTAGTTTTAGTTATATTTTTAAAAATCTACAAAAAAACGTTAAATTTAGGTTAAGTGGCGACGAAGTTACGTCTGATGAATACGAACTGAAAGTTTTACCTCGCCCTATTGTGCTCGATTTTATAATTGAACTTGATTATCCTTCTTACACAGGTAAAACCGATGAAAGTCTTAAAAACGCTGGCGATCATATTGTCCCTGCCGGAACTAAAGTTTCTTGGAGTATTTTTACTAAAGATACTCGTGAGCTTATGTTCAGACTTGGCGAAAAACAAGTACTTCTGAAACCTGACAATAATAATGTTTTTAAATTTAGCAGTACTTTTTTGAATAATAATAATTATGTGATAAGAACCATTAATGAGTATATGAAAAGCCGTGATTCGTTGATATATTCAATTAATGTTATCCCTGATGTTTATCCCGATATAAAAGTTGAAGAGTTTAAAGATACAATTCTTGATAATCGTAGATTTTTTAAGGGTTTGATTAAGGATGATTATGGCTTTTCAAAAATGAATTTTAATTATTGTTTTATTAATAATGATGAAAAAGATAAGAATATAATTTTGCCTATTCAGGTTAATAAAAATAATAATCAACAGGAGTTTTATTATTATTTTGATATGGCAGAAATTATGATTGAACCAGGTGATGAAATTGAATACTTTTTTGAAATCTGGGATAATGATGGTGTTAATGGTAGCAAATCGACTCGCTCTCAAAAAATGATTTTTAAAGCTCCTACAATTTATGAATTAGAAGAAAAAGCTGAAAATGCAAATAAACAAGTTAAAACTGATATTAATCAACTTTTACTTGATGCAAAAAAAATGCAGCAGGATATTGAATCTTTTGAACGTAAGCTGGTCGATAAGAAGCAAATATCGTGGCAGGAACAACAAGAGATGAAAAGTCTTATTGAATCGCAGCAACAATTACAATTACAGATTGATCAATTAAAACTTCAGAATAAACAAAATAATTTAAGACAACAGCAATTTAATCCGGTTGATGAAGAAATTTTAAGAAAACAACAGGAACTCGAAAGACTGTTCGACGAAATTATGACTCCTGAAATGAAAGATCTTATCAAGCAAATGCAGGAAATGCTCGAAAAGGCTAATAAAGATAAAATGTCTGAAATGTTGGAAGATATGAAACTTACCAACGAAGATATTAATAAAGAACTCGACAGAAGTCTTGAGCTTTTCAAACAACTTGAATTTGAAAAGAAAATGCAAGAAACTATCGACAAAATAGATGAATTAGCCGAGAAACAACAAAAATTATCAGAAGAAACTGACAAAGGTGAAAAATCAGCAGAAGAGCTGAAGAAAGAACAAGATGAATTAAACAAAGAATTTGAGGATTTGCAAAATGATATTAAAGATTTAGAAGAAAAAAACAAAGAACTCGAAAAACCTAATGATTTGGACGATACCAATGTTGAACAGCAAGATATTAAAGAAGATATGAATAGCAGTTCAGGCTCGTTGAGTAAAAGTAAAAACAAGCAAGCATCGCAATCACAAAAAAATGCTGCATCAAAGTTGCAGGAGTTATCCGATAAATTTCAGGAAATGCAGGCAGCAATGGAGGAAGAGCAATTGGGCGAAGATATTAGAACGTTGAGAGAAATTCTAGAAAATTTAGTCAGAGCTTCTTTTGAACAGGAAGATTTGATGCAACGCTTTAGCAATATTAAGAAAAATGATCCAAGATATGTTAAAATGGGGCAGGAACAGAAGAATTTGAAGAACTCGTTGCAAATTATTGAAGATTCATTGTTTGCTCTTAGCAAACGACAAACTGCTATTGAATCATTTGTAAACAGAGAAATAAATCAGATAAATCAAAATGCTGAAAACGTTTTGGTATTTATTCACGACCGCAATATTCCCAAAATCACTTCGGGTCAACAATACATTATGACTTCAGTAAATAACTTGGCTCTTTTGCTTTCGGAAGCTTTGCAGCAGATGCAGGAGCAAATGGCACAGTCGTCATCAAGTAAGTCGGGGGCTAGTTGTAATAACCCCAAAGCTGGTGGTAGTGGTAAAAAACCTAATTCTGCTAAGACTATGCGTCAGATGCAAGAACAGCTTAATAAGCAAATGGAAGAAATGAAAAATAGTATGCAAAAAGGTGGCAAACAGCAAAAGGCAGGGCAATCGATGAGTGAGCAGTTTGCGCGTATGGCAGCCCAGCAGGAAGCTATAAGAAGAATGATGCAGGAATATGGCGAACAAATTGAACAGCAGGGGAAAGGTAATACAATAGGTGAAATGATGAAGCAGATGGAACAAACTGAAAACGAGCTTGTTAATAAGATTATCTCGCCCGAAACACTGAAACGTCAGCAAGAAATCCTTACCAGATTACTCGAATCAGAGAAAGCTGAGCAACAGCGGGAGCTTGACCAAAAAAGAGAATCTAATGAAGCAAAAAATGATATTTTTAGTAACCCTGGAAAGTATTTTGAGTATAATACTAAAAAATTCAAAGAAGCCGAATTGCTGAAAACAATGCCGCCTTCATTGAAAATTTTTTATAAAAATAAAGTTAGTCAATATTTTTTAAACGTAGAAGAATAATTTTTATTATATTTACTTCAAAATTTAAAACTAATCGTTATAATATTTTGAAACAAAAACTTTTAAAATGATAGTTCAGAACCTAAGTATATCTTCTAATCCTGAGAATCTAAGACTTGTTGAAAAGTTTGCAGAAGAAGTATGCGATTATTATAATATTACCGATTTATATTATGGGAATATCCTTATAGCTCTTACCGAAGCAGCAGCTAATGCTATTATTCATGGTAATAATAATGATGAATCAAAACAGGTTGATATTACAGTTCAGTTTGTTAAAGGAGGCTTGTTGTTTACAGTAGAAGACGAGGGCAATGGCTTTGATTTTGAAAGCATACCCGACCCAATTGAAGCTGAAGAGGAAATTATTTCGGGACGTGGAATTTTTGTTATGAAAACTCTATCCGATAAAATTGAATTTGAGAAAAATGGTAGCAGAGTTGTTATGATGTTTGAGATTCAAGGCTTAGAAGATGAAAGAACTCAACGTCGTATTAATAAAATGAGCAAGTATTCAAATCTTAAACCACATAAACATCTTACGCCTGAGGCAAATTAAGCCTGCAAGCCTTTTTTTGTGATGAAATACAATATTTATTTTTTTAATGAAGATATTGTTTTTAATTTGCTTCATCGTAATGCAATTAAACAATGGGTTAATAATGCAATTTTACAGGAAAATAAAACACTTGAAAATATAAATTATATATTTTGTTCTGATAAATATTTAGTCAATATTAATTTAGAATATTTAAAGCATAATACTTTAACCGATATTATTACTTTTGACCAATCGGACGATAAAGATTTAATTAATGCAGATATTTATATAAGTGTTGAAAGAGTTAAAGAGAACGCATTAAAATATAAGAAAAAATTTTATAATGAGTTAATGCGCGTTATGATACACGGCGTAATGCATCTTTGTGGCTATAAAGACAAAACATTTAAAGATAAACAAGCAATGAGGGCTAAAGAAGATTTTTATCTTATGCAGATTAATTTAATATAAATTGAATTATCAGTTGCTAACCTTTTCTTTTATAGATTTAAAACCTTCTCCTAAAATTTCGTTAGCATCAATTACTGACATAAAGGCATTGGGGTCAGTTTGGCTAATAAAGTCTTGAAGTACCCCAAGTTCTTTGCGATTTAATACAGTGTAAAGTATGGTTCGTTCATTACCTTTATAAATACCTTGTCCTTTAATAAAAGTACCACCTCTGTTCAATTCATGTACAATAAAATTGCGGATTTCTTCCTGCTTTTCAGAAATAATAAACAAAGTTTTTTCTGAAGCGAAACCGGCAATTACTATATCAATTACTTTAGCTGTAATAAAAATAGCAACAAGAGAATAAAGTGGAATTTTCCAATCGCCGAAAGCTAATAACCCCAATAAAACAATAGCTGAATCAACATACATAAGAGCCTGCCCGACAGGAACTTTAGTGTATTTGGTTACGATCATAGCAACAATGTCGGAACCACCCGAAGTAGCTCGTGCTTTAAAAATCATTCCTAATCCAACACCAATCATTACACCACCAAAAACGGCTGATAATAGTACATCGTCGTCAACAAGAGGTTTATCGCCGTAAAAAAATGTAATAAAATCAATAAATACAGATGTAAGTACTAGTCCTATTATAGTTTTAACGCCAAAACGAGGTCCTAACACTTTGATACCAATAATAGTAAGAGGTATATTAAGTATAAGTCCGGTAAAACCAACTGGGATACCATCGGGAGCAAAATCAAAAATTCCTTTGGTTAGATGATGCACAACAATAGAGATACCAAAAACACCGCCAGGAACAATTTTGTTGGGAGATATAAAGAAAACATATCCCGCTGCCATTATAAAAGCACCAATTACTATTAAACTGTAGGCTATAAAAGCCTTTTTGGTGAACAGTTTCTTTGTATTTAACATTTCTGCCATTTCGTTTCAAATTTCGGACTGCAAAATTAGTGTTTTTTATGCTGATAACAAGGTAAAGTAAAACTTTTTTAAGTGCTGAACTACGGTTATTAAGTTCGTAAAGTTCTTAAAGTTTGTAAAGTTTGTAAAGTTAAAAGATAGATGTTTAACGATTAATATGTATTATTTGTCTATTATAATCGTATATTATTTAATATATATAAAATCATATTAATAATTATATATTAACTGTTACAGAACGCTGATAACAGAGAAACAACGAGATACTTGCGGATTATTTATACGACTCAAAGGCGCAAAGCTACACTATGATTTACAGCATTCAATTTGTTAAATTTCTTAGCTTTTAAATTTCATCGAAAGAAGTCTGTAAACAAGTTTAGCTGCTAAAAAGTCGGATGCTTTAGCGTAAGGGTTTGGACAAAGTTCAACAACATCAAATCCTACAATATTCTTTTTTTCATTAACTAAAAAAAGCAAGTCATTAATTTGTTGCCACGAAAGACCTCCTGGTTCGGGGGTTCCAGTAGATGGTAGGAAAGCGGGGTCAAATGCGTCAAGGTCTATAGTTATATAAACATTGCCAGTTAATGATTTAACAACATCGTGCATCCATTCATTATTTTTACAGGCATTAATATTATGAGCATAAAACATATTAGCAGGAATAACATATTCCATTTCCTCTTTGTCCATACTTCTAATACCAACCTGCACTACCTTACATACTTCTTTAGCTCTTGCCATAACGCAGGCATGGTTATATCTGGAGCCTTCATATTTTTGTCGTAAATCGCTGTGGGCATCAATTTGCAAAACAGTAAGGTCTGAATAATTTATTCCAAAAGCTTTAATAGCGCCAATACTAACCGAATGCTCGCCTCCAAGTGTAACAACAAATTTATCTTTCTCAATATATTTAATTACCTCTTTATAAACAGTTTTAACCATTTTTTCGGGAGAAGATTTTTCAGTAATAGGAGGAGCAGTATATATACCTTTTTTATATACTTCGGTATTAGTTTCAATATCAAAGAGTTCCATATTAGTTGAAGCCTGAAGTATAGCTTCGGGTCCTTTGTCAGCACCTTTTACCCAAGTACTTGTTCCATCATAAGGCACTGGTAATACTACAATTTTCGCTTTTTCTTTTGATGTGTACTTTTCAGGAATACCACCGAAATTTAGTTCTTGTTCAATCATATATAAAAATTATTTAAACTCAAAGTGTTAATCTTTCAAAAAATAATAATTTTTTAAGATTAGTTAATTTCAATCTTTTTTAGTTCTTCTCTAATCAAATGCAACTCATTTATAGTTGTTTCAGGAATTTTGTATTTAGAGATAATTTCAGAACTAAATAAATTTAAATAATAATCAATAGAATTGTTAAGATTATTTTTAAAAGGCATTAGATTGCTTGTTTTTTTGTTTTCATACTTATAATTTTCAATTTTGTCTTGCAAATATAATAAATATACTTCAAGCTCTTTTACAAAAACGTGAGGTCTGTCGGTACGGTCAATAATATCAGTTTTCCCGTAAATATGAGAAACCATTTCCTGTAAGGATGAAATTTTTGA
Organism: uncultured Bacteroidales bacterium; assembly: GCA_964504265.1. Taxonomy (GTDB): domain Bacteria; phylum Bacteroidota; class Bacteroidia; order Bacteroidales; family JAKIYJ01; genus JAKIYJ01. The sequence goes on along the minus strand of CAZDEU010000019.1, from coordinate 19,642 downwards.
AAAATAAGCCATATTAGGTCCTGGACAAACTGAAACTTCATTGCCTTCGGACGCGGGATAAATAATACCTTTTTTACGTGCCGCATTAGCAAGCCCAAGACATAAACAAGCTTTTTCTACAATTTTATCGTAAGCAATTTTATATTGTATTTCGCTTAATCCCATTTTTTTTAAAGCTTCAATTTTCCTTTTCTGGTAAGCTCTTGAGGCAGGGCATAAATTACCATAATCATCATCACGGTTAATTCTTAAATATTGTTTTGAACATATACTGCCAGGATTACTATTTAAAATAAGCTTGTTCTTTTTTACATCCTGCAAATTTCCTCTCAGATTATAAAAAGGAACTCCTAAAGGCGAAATATTACTTAGGTATAATTGATCTTCTTTGGCATTAATAAGCAGTTCTCTTGTTTCGTTGTCCATATTAGTTACTTCTGGCACCAAAAGAAAAGGAGTACCCCAACCAATAGAATCCAATTCATAATATTCTAATAAAAAATTATGCTCTTCGTTAGTTCCAATTCCTCCTTGTGCTGTTATTTTTATTTGAGGAGGAGCATCAGGACATTTTTTCCCTTTAGCATGAAGAGCTTTTGAATAAATTTCAAATAACGTATTCTGTAATTCTTTTCTTGATTTTTTAAATTCTTCAAGTATAGGTCCCATTAACAAACCGTCAGTAGCAAAAGCATGCCCTCCGCAGTTTAAGCCCGATTCTATTCTGAATTCAGAAACCCATATACCTTTTTTAGCGAGATATTTACCCTGAATTATGGCAGAGCGGTAATCACTTACTTTAATTATTATTTGTTTTTTGAGATTAGCATTTTCGTCAGGATAAAAATCTTCAAATTTTTCGAGAAAACTGTATAAACGAGGGTTCAAGCCAGCCGAAAGTATAAGTGAAGAGTTTAAATTACTTTTAGCAAAACCTGCCACTGCGGCGTGAGCGTCATTATATTCAATAGGTAATTGTTCGCCTTCAAAAAAGTTATCTTTATCGACTTTTGTCATAATATTAACGTCAATTGAACCATGTGACAGATTATTGTTCACCCAGTTTTCAACCTCTGGCAAGTCAGCGAGACAAATATTGTGAGTAGCATCATTGTTAGCAAATATATTACGAAAATTTGTTATTTCTGTATTATGATTTTTGGAATTTTTGTATTTCTCAATTGATTTATTTAAGATTTGGTAAAATTCTTTTTTAAGTTCCGACATATCAGGCAGCATTTCGATATAAATCATAATGCTGTTGCTTTTATCGTTAAGGTTTTTTTTGAGTTCTTTGAATTTATCTTTAACAATTTGGTCAATAAGGTTAAGATAAAGCGTAATTCGTTCTTCTCTTGCATTTTTTTGTTTTGAGCTAACAGGTTCAAAAACAATATTGTAAATTTTGCAATAAAATTCGCGTAGTTTTTCAAGCATTATATCATCCGAAAGTGATATAACAGAGCTAATTCCATATTGAGCAACTCTAACAGGAGTGTCAGCAGTGAAGCCGGTGCCCATAACTGGAATATGAAATGTATGTGGTTTGCGTATTGGAAACATTTTATTATTAATTAGTCAACAATTTCACTAGTCTACTATAACTATTTTTAGCAAGAAATAATAGAAATAGTAGTAGCACAAATAAAAATGTAAAGGTACAAAAAATAAGTTAATTTTAAATACAATTGCGTATGTGAAAATTTGAACTCACAAAATTTTATCTTTTTTTCGTTGCGAACACTTAGAGAACAACGTGTTGTTAAAAAACTAACAACTAAGAATTCGACAATTAAAATCGGAATACAGCACCAAATTTTATAGCATATTTTCTGATTTTACTGCTATCATTGATATCTGACAAATAAGATAATCTGTGAATAGCGTCAATGCGGAAGAATTTAAAAATATTTTCAATTCCATACGAAACTTCAATGTAAGGTTTATTTATTTTTAAAGTTTTGAAAGTAGTAATTTTATTGCCGTTCAAGAGTTCAGCAGGTAAAATACCATTGGGATTATTGTCAGCATTGTAAATACCGTTATCATAATTGTTAAATGAGCCATAAGCCATATTTACAGTGGCTACAGTTCTAAGTCCCAATTTTTTTATCAAAGGAATTTTATCTAAAATAAAACCATCTTGTCGGAAAGTACAGAAGAGTTCTAATGACTGGTCGGCAATAAATTCACCTATCTTCATCATATTAAATGTCTTTTCGGTACGAAAAAAAGATTCATTTGCCGATAAAATATATAATAATGGGTAAGGCAAAGAAGAAAAACATTTTGATAAATTTAAATCATAAGAAAATGAACCTATACCGCCTAAGAGTATGTTGTGTTTAACATTTAATGATGCTTTGTGAAAAGAGAAATCGCTGTTTAATACATTTTTTAAACCAAGTGTATAATTAGCTGTAATTGTAGGGTATTTCTTAATTGAAACTGGGAATCTATTGTTTTTATCAATTATTAATAAAGCTTTGGGCTGATAAATTGACACAAATGATATTTCTGAAACAGTTATATCGCTTTTGGTTTCTAACCTTTGTTCTCCCAAATAATAAGCAAAATGATAATCAGGGCTTAAGGGACTGTAAAATTTATTTTTTAAAATAATTTTTTGTGTAAAGCCTCTAAACAGGTCAGTTTCAATCCAAGCACGTCCTACTTTTATAGTATTTAGTTTGTCAGTACCACCAAAAGAAGAGGCAAACGACATAAAAGCACTATTACTGTAAAATTCGTCAATTGCACCCAAGTTTTCAACATCTTGTGAATATTGCATACCAATTTTTGACCATTTTTTTCGTGATAGGAAATATTCTAATTGAGCATTATATTTTAATTTTTTGTCTTTTGTACCATAAGCTACATATCCTTTACTTAATACTTTAGTGCTAAAAGTTGAATTAGTCTGAAAACCCAGTCTGAATCTATTTCCTTCAACATTATTATATTTATAAAGTAGCAAATAAGGACCTAATTCAATTTTACCTAGATTAAAATAGCCTTTTATCGACATATTAACTAATTTTGTGAGTAGTTTTATATATGTAATATTTTTTAATGAATCAATATTTGAAATTGTTTTTTTATCTGCAGCATCAAAATCGACTGGGCGAACATTAGTCCAAAAATTTTCACTTGTTCTGTTAGCCGAGTCTGATACAATAAGTTCCTGATTGTAAAAACTAAGAGGATATTCGTTATTTGTATAAAAATTATTGTTTACTGTATATGAATTAATGAAAATATTTACCGCATCCGAAAGTATTCTTGTTTTGCTTGGGAACCACACACCTGCTTTTGTTTTGTTAAAATGCTGCTGAATTTTAATACGTTTAATAAAATTGATATCAGCTTGTTTGTCTACTTCAACCGAAATTCGTTTAATAGCAAAAGAAGTGTCGTTTATCCATAATGTTCCTGTAAATGTAAGATCTTCTTTTCTTCTTGGTTTTACTTGTATTTCGTAACAATAATTATTATCAATAAATAAGCTATCGACCAAATAATATTTATAATACAATCTTCCTAAGGTTGATATAGGAGAAATAAAGTTTTTGTCGAATATTTTAACGTAATTATCGTAAAAATTGTATTTTGTATTTTTTTGAATAAGTTGTGTAAGCATAAATGTTTCCACATCGGCTAAACTATTGGAATTAACTGCGTTAATAACAACTTTTTCTCTTTCAGGAAACATTAAATAATATACTTTTGAATATGTTTCGCTCATATAAACAGGTAGGGCAGCTTTATTGCAATCGTCTGAAGTAATTGCGTAATTATAAAAAACACTTTTAGATGTTGTGTCTTTGGGCTTTTCCTTATTACTTAAACGTCTTAGGTATACCTGAGTTTTATTATAACTATCAAATTCATAAGAATTAAAATTGTCGTAATTATTTTGTTTTTTATTTTGCCATATTTTTTTAAGTAAAGTAATTGCAGGGTTTTCGCCAGGGACAATAGTAACTTCTGACAATTGAATCATTGATGGCATTAGTTGAAAATTAATATTTTGTTCTGTTCCATTAATAATAGCTTTGGAAAAAGGTTTATAGCCAATGAAACTAACTGTGAGCGAATCGAAATATTTGTCAGTTGTAAGTTCAAAAAATCCTTCAAAATCGGTTATAGTGCCAGTTGTTGATGATTTTAAAAAAACATTTGCAAAAGCAATAGGTTCAAGGGTTGTAGCATCAGTAACCTTTCCCTTAATTATTGTTTGCTGTGAAATTGAAAAATTTGAATAAATGGCAAATCCCAAAAACAATAAAAAAAATTTCAGATATTTACAAATTACGTTTTGCAATAATATATGTTGTTAATAAATATATGTTGTTAATAAATATATTTCTTAACTGTAAATGCCTCCATTTACAGAAATAACCTCTCCTGTAATATAAGATGCTTTATCAGAAGCTAAGAAACTAACAACTTCTGCAACTTCATCAACAGTACCAAAACGTCTTAAAGGAATTAATTTTGCTAATTCTTTTTCATCAAGATGTTCAGTCATATAAGTTTTAATAAAACCTGGAGCTACTGCGTTAACAATAACATTTTTTTTCCCAACTTCCATAGCCAACGATTTTGTTGCAGCAATAATTGCACCTTTTGAAGCAGCATAATTAACTTGTCCTGCTTGCCCTTTTTGACCCGATAATGATACAATATTTATTATTTTACCGCATTTTTTCAGCAACATATTTTGCAGTAAGAGCTTGGTTACATTAAAAAAACTTCCTAAGTTGGTCGAAATTACTGAGTTCCAATCTTCTACAGGCATAAAAACCATTAAATTATCTTTAATAATCCCAGCATTATTTACTAAAATTTCTATATGCTTATCGGAATTTTTTTCTATCCATTTGCCGAGTATTTCGTTGACTTCAGAAAAATTTCCAACATCAAATTTTAATAATTCGCCCTTGCCACCATTTGCTTCAATTTGTCTTAAAGTATTTATAGCTTCAGTATCGTTTGCTCTGTAATTAATTATAACAAAATAACCATCTTTAGCTAATTTTAAACAAATTGCTTTGCCAATTCCTCTTGAGCCTCCTGTTACTAATGCGTATTTCATAATTTTAGTTATTATATGATAAACAATAAAATTAACAACACTAATACTATAAATTATTCGATATTATTACTATATATATAATCACATATATTTTTAATTTCTTCATATTTTGGTGTATCTTCATAAAAAGCAGGAACAATATTTCTTAATTGTTGATATACTTTTTTTGAATTATCTGATAATTTATCTTGTACCTTAAGATAATCAACTGCCTGTAACAAAGCAATCAAGGTTATTGAATGAACCTGATAAGCGTTATCAATAACTTTTTTGGTCATCATAGCTGAATTTAAACCCATACTAACCATATCCTGATTGTCGTTATTAGTAGGAATACTGTGAACATACATAGAATTTGACAACATTTGATTTTCGGCTACTGTGCTGGTAGCGGTAAATTGCATTCCTTGTAATCCTAAATTAAATCCAAGTTTGCCAAGATTAACAAAAGGCGGTAGTAATTCGTTTATCTTAGGATTGCATAAAAAAGCTAAATGCCTTTCACTTAACATCGACATTTTTGTTATACTTAACTTAAGTTTATCCATTTCTAACGAAATATAATCGCCGTGAAAATTACCACCGTGGTAAACATTTTTATTATTAAAATCAATAATTGGGTTATCGCTAACCGAGTTTATTTCATTTTCGATAACCTCGCGTGCATTCATAATTGTATCGTATGCAGGTCCTAAAATTTGAGGTACACAGCGTAATGAATAATATTCCTGTACTCTTTTGTTGTAATTAGAACCGCAACCTTTACTATTATTGTTATAAAAATAATCACCCCTTTTTGAAATTAATTTACTTGAAACTAATATTTCAGAAATTATATCGGCTATATATCTTTGTCCTTTATGTTTTTTAACGTAATTTAATTCTTTGGAAAAATAATCGTCGAAAGAGCCAACAATTTCGTTAATTAAGGCAGAAGAATAGATAACCCAATTAAGTAAATTAATTGCTTTTATGACATTTATAGCAGCAACGCCTGTCATAACTGAAGTACCGTTTATTAATGATAGCCCTTCTCTTATTTTAATAGATATTGGAGTTAAATTTAATTCTTTAAAAACATCTTCTGTTTTTCTTAACTCTCCGCGATAAGTAACTAAGCCTTCGCCAATAAGAACTAAAGCTATATGCGAAAGTTGCACAAGGTCGCCACTGGCTCCAACACCGCCATGTTCTGGTATATAAGGGTATACGTCATTATTGATAAGCTCTTGCAGTAAAAAAGCCGTAGAAGGATGCACCCCTGAATATCCTTTTAAAATAGAGCAAAGCCTCACAAACATAGCAGATTTCACATAAGCATCATCTAATTTTTGACCGGCACCGGCTGCATGACTTCTGATAAGGTTATATTGTAATTGTATTTGCTCATCCTCTTTAATTTTATATTGAGCCATAGGGCCAAAGCCCGTGTTAATACCGTAAATTACTTTATCGTGATTACTTAAATAGTTTTCTAAAAAATTATAGCTTTTATCTACGTTGCCAATACAACTATCTTTTATCGAAATTTTTTCTAATTTTATGATTAGAGATTCAAAATCATCAATTGTAATATTATTGTTAGCTTCTAATTCTATCATTATTCAAATGTTATACATTAATATATAATAAATCCGCAAATTTAATTAAAATAGAATTAAATTTGCGGATAATATTTAAAATTATTATATGTTTTTTTACAACATATAAATATTAGCTACATCTTTTGCTAAGATGTTTATTTACTTATCATCTTTAACTTCCTCAAAGTCAACATCTGTAACTTCGCTGTCGCCTTCTTGTTTGTTTTGATTTTCAGTTGATTGATTATCATTTGCTGGGCCTTGTTGTTGAGAGGCTTTGTACATTTCTTCGCTAGCAGCTTGCCATGCAGTGTTCATAGTAGCCATAGCCGAGTCAATAGCAGTTATGTCTTTGCTTTTGTGAGCTTCTTTTAAGTCAGCTAATGCTTTTTCAATAGGTTGTTTTTTGTCGGGCGAAATTTTGTCTCCAAATTCTTTAAGTTGTTTTTCAGTTTGGAAAATCATAGCATCGGCGCTGTTCAGTTTATCGATTTCTTCTTTGTCTTTACGGTCTTTTTCAGCGTTAAGTTCAGCTTCGCGTTTCATACGTTTAATTTCGTCATCGCTAAGTCCTGAAGATGCTTCAATTCTTATTTGCTGTGATTTACCTGTTGCTTTATCTTTAGCGGAAACATTGAGTATACCGTTGGCATCAATGTCGAAAGTAACTTCAATTTGAGGTATTCCTCTTGGAGCAGGTGGTATTCCATCAAGGTGAAAACGGCCTATGCTTTTATTATCTTTTGCCATTGGTCTTTCGCCTTGCAGAACGTGAATTTCTACACTGGTTTGGCTATCAGAAGCTGTGCTAAAGACTTCAGATTTTTTAGAAGGGATAGTAGTATTAGATTCTATCAATTTAGTCATAACGCCACCTAAGGTTTCAATACCTAAAGAAAGCGGAGTAACGTCGAGAAGCAGAATGTCTTTAACTTCGCCGGTAAGGACACCGCCTTGAATTGCAGCACCAATAGCAACAACTTCGTCGGGGTTTACACCTTTAGAAGGAGTTTTACCAAAAAAGTCTTCAACTAATTTTTGGACATAAGGAATTCTTGTAGAGCCACCAACTAAAATTACATCGTCAATATCTTGAGGTTTGAGGTTAGCATCTTCAAGAGCTTTGCGGCAAGGTTCAATTGTAGATTGAGCCAATTTGTCGATTAATTGTTCAAATTTAGCACGTGTAAGAGTTTTAACAAGGTGTTTTGGCATGCCGTCGACTGGCATTATATAAGGTAAGTTAATTTCGGTAGAAGTGGAGCTTGACAGTTCTATTTTAGCTTTTTCTGAAGCTTCTTTAAGGCGTTGCAAAGCCATTGGATCTTTTCGGAGGTCAAGTCCTTCATCTTTCAAAAATTCTTCAGCTAACCAGTCAATAATAAGGTGGTCGAAGTCGTCGCCGCCAAGGTGAGTATCACCATTAGTCGATTTAACTTCAAAAACGCCTTCACCAAGTTCTAATATTGATATGTCGAAGGTTCCGCCGCCTAAGTCGTAAACAGCAACCTTTATATCTTTATTTTTCTTATCAAGCCCATAAGCTAAAGCAGCAGCGGTAGGCTCGTTGATAATACGGCGTACTTTCAATCCAGCAATTTCACCAGCTTCTTTAGTAGCCTGTCGTTGTGAATCGCTAAAATAAGCAGGTACAGTAATAACAGCTTCTGAAACTTCTTGCCCGAGGTAGTCTTCTGCAGTTTTTTTCATTTTTTGAAGTACCATAGCCGAAATTTCCTGCGGTGTATATTGGCGGTCTTCAATTTGAACTCTTGGAGTATTGTTTTCACCTTTAACTACTTTATATGAAACTCTGCCAGTTTCTTTTGTTACTCTGTCGAAGGTTTCACCCATAAATCTTTTTATAGAAAATACGGTTTTATGTGGATTAGTTATAGCTTGACGTTTGGCAGGATCTCCTACTTTTCTTTCGCCGTTATCGGTAAAAGCTACAATTGATGGAGTTGTTCTTCTGCCTTCGCTATTGGGAATAACAACAGGTTCACTTCCTTCCATTACTGAAACACACGAGTTTGTTGTGCCTAAATCAATTCCAATTATTTTACTCATCGTTTTGGTTTTTGCTTTATTTATAAATAATTTTGTTAGTTTTCAAATCAAGAACTTCATCTTTTCAAGCATTATGCCAATGGCTAAAAGACTTAAATTGGTGCAATATTGTCATAATTATTGTAAAAAAATTTAGAATTGTTGTCATAAAAAATGACAAAACGACAGAAAGCAAAATAATCAAAAGCCGAGGTGATATGTGAAACGTCCGTTTTTTAATGAATCGGTAGAGCGGGCTGTCAGATTAAGCAATCGTGGGCTATCGACTGAATTGTCGTATCGGCACGAAAAAATGCCAATTCCGTTTGTAATATTAGTATATTGAGGTTTTTCCTGAACTATTGAACTCACTGGTTTATTTAGCTCCATATAGGTATTGAATTCTTCGCCTGCTACCGAAAAAATAAATTCAACTTTACCCTCTAATCTTGTTACATCAGGATTATATTCAATTTTTTGAGATATATTTTCAAAAAAACTATCTCCATTGTAACTAAGAGTGAGTACTTCGCCGCCAGAAGTGTTATTTGAAATTTTTGAACCAACTATCCAGTCAACATATTTTTGTGTAGTAATATTTGAATTTATATCGGTTTCGGAATAGTGAAAACGCACTGTAACTTGATAAAGTTTTCCATTAACAGCCGAGTTCCATTTAACTTCAATAGGATTAATACTTGCAAAATTAATTTGTTGCAAAGGATTTGGTTTTTCTATAGTAAATGGTTTTATTAATGCAGTTTGCGAACTTATAATTTTTTGAGTAATTTTATTATAAATAACTAATTTATAAATATTTGAGGGATTAAGATAAGCTTTGCTTTTATATAAAATTTGTTTAGGATAATAGAAAATACCTGGTTTTTTATCGAATATTGTTGTAGTATCAAAATAAAAGGTATTAACATGAACTCCATTGCTCCATTCTTCAAGCCTAACTTCAATATTATTGCCGTAAGAAGAAGAGTCGGGGTTTTGAGCCATTACAAGTGCATTGCTTTCACCCAAAAAAGCTTTGTTAATTTTAATATAATGAACGCTATCGTTTTGATTGAGTAAACCATAAACAATAGTTATGTCTTCCCAATCGGCTGTAATATCAAAATCGGTAGAACAAGAAATCACAAAAAGAGAGAAAATACTAATGATAAAGCTGTTTAAATACTTCATTTTAATCAGTTATAAAAATAATAAAATTCAAAATTAGTATAAATGACAACGCTAACGATAGTTTTTTTGTATTTTAGCAAAATATTTTTTTAAATAAAAAATGCAAAATAATTACATAAAAGGTATATTGCTGTATTTACTGATATTATGCTGTAATTTGTTAGCTAATTCGCAGACTACCAAGATAATAGGAAAAGTACTTGATGCAGAAACTAACGAAGTAATACCTTTTGTAAATGTTTTTTTTAAAAATACAACTATTGGCACAACTTCAGGTTTTGATGGTAGCTTTTCATTAGAAATTAAATTAGCTGGCGATTCACTTACAGCTTCTTGTGTGGGCTATTATCCTCAAACTTTACCTATTACTAAAGGGCGGTTTCAGGAAATAGTTTTTAAATTAATGACCGATAGGGTTACATTGCAGGAAGTAGTGGTTAAACCAGGCGAAAATCCTGCTGAAATTATTTTAAAAAAAATAATTAAAAATAAAGAAAAAAATAATTACGAAAACATCGACGAGCTGAAGTTTGAGGCTTATACTAAAATTCAATTCGATATAAATAATATTTCTGATAAGTTTAAAGAAAGAAGAATTATTAAGCCTTTTAGTTTTGTTTTTGAAAATATGGATACCTCTGTTGTTAATGGCAAGCCTTATTTACCTGTTTTTTTGTCAGAAACTGTTTCTGAACGCTATTTCCGAAGAACTCCTCGTTCTGAAAAAGAAATTATAAAAGCTGTTAAAGTGTCGGGTGTTGAAAATAAAAGTATTACACAACTATTGGGCGATATGTATCAAAAAGTTAATATTTACGATAACTTTCTTGTTGTGTTTGAGAAAAATTTTGTTAGCCCTATTTCAAATTCTGGTATGGCTTTTTATAAATATTATCTTATTGATTCAGCTTTTATTGACAATTTCTGGTGCTACAATATAATGTTTAAGCCCCGACGTAAACAAGAACTTACATTTACAGGCAATTTTTGGGTTAATGATACTTCGTTTGCAATAAAAAGTTTTGAGATAAGAATGGAAAAAGGTGCTAATATTAATTTTATTAACGATATGGTTATTGCTCATGAATTTGAAAAAATTAAAGACCATTGGGTTATAAAACGAGATAAAATTATAATTGATTTCAACTTGATTGAAAATAATAAAAATACTACAGGTTTCTTTGGGCAAAGAACTGTATCGTATGATAAATATGTTTTAAATAAAAAATATGATGATGCGTTTTATTCTACACCTACTAATATTGCCATTGATGAGTCATCTTATTATCATGATGAAAATTATTGGCAGCAAGCAAGGCATGATAGCTTAACAAAGGATGAAAAGTTTATTTATAATATGGTCGATACTCTTAAAACCATTCCTGCTTTTAATAGTTATGTCGACATTATAAATACAATTTTTACAGGTTATTACGTGTGGGATAATATTGAAATTGGTCCTTATGCTTCTATGTATAGTTTTAATGAAGTTGAAGGTCATCGTTTTCGATTGGGGGGGCGTACGAGTAACGAGTTTAGTACAAAATTGATGTTGTATGCTCATTTGGCTTACGGTACTTATGATTATACATATAAATATAACGGGGGTTTTTTGTATATGATGTCAAAATTGCCTCGTAAATCGTTTGGGGCTTCTGTTAAATATGATACTGAGCAATTGGGACAAAGTCAAAATGCTTTTAGAGAAGATTTTTTTCTTGCTTCATTGCTAAGGCGTAATCCTTTTGATAAACTTTCGATGGTTAATGAATATAAAGTTTTTTATCAACACGAATGGCTGAGTGGGTTTTCTAATACTTTTAATTTTATTCATCGCAATATTTATCCTATTGGTTCCTCGGAATTCAATTTTTATTCGCAAGGCAAACAAGAGGTTAGAGATTATATTACTACTACAGAAGTCAGGCTTGATTTGCGTTTTGCTTATAAAGAAAAATTTATACTTGGCGAATTCGAAAGAGTTAGCCTTGGGACTAAATACCCAGAATTAGATGTTCAATATACTTATGGGTTTAAAAATTTTTTGAGCGGTGATTATGAATATCATAAGTTGCAGGCTAACCTAAAGCAGTGGTTCAGAGTAGGAACAATGGGTTATTCAAAATATGTTATTGAAGCCGGGCAAATATGGGGAACTTTGCCCTATCCTTTATTAAAAATGCACGAAGGCAACGAAACTTATGTTTTTGATGAATACGCATTTAATCTTATGAATTATTATGAATTCGCTAGCGATAAATATGTAAGCCTTTATTATACCCATCATTTTGAAGGTTTATTTTTAAATAAAATACCGCTGATGAGAAAATTAAAATGGAGAGAAATAGTTTTTGGTAAAGCACTTGCAGGAAGTCTTTCTTCTAAAAATAAAGAATTTGGCGGTTTTCCGAATACATTATATGGATTAACTAAACCATACTTTGAAGTAGGAGCAGGAGTTGAGAATATTTTTAAGGTTTTGAGTGTTTATGGAATTTGGAGATTGTCATATCCTCAACACGAAAATTTTAACAGGTTTGGTTTATTGTTTACTTTATGGGTTGATTTTTAAAATATAATTTATTAAAGTGAGTTATTTTTATAAAATATTTTATGATATTAAGAGCTGAAAATCTTATAAAAAAATACAAGCAAAGAACAGTTGTAAAAAATGTTTCGCTTAAAGTTGAACAAGGCGAAATAGTTGGTTTGCTTGGTCCTAATGGTGCTGGAAAAACAACGACTTTTTATATGATTGTTGGTCTTATTAAACCAAATGAAGGGCAAATTTTTCTCGACGAAAAGGATATCACTACGGAACCAATGTATAGAAGAGCTCAATTTGGTATAGGATATTTAGCCCAGGAAGCATCAGTTTTTAGGAGTTTGAGTGTTGAGGATAATATTTTATCTGTTCTCGAATTTACTAAACTTACAAAAAGTCAGCAAAGAGAAAAAATGGAATCTTTAATAGAAGAATTTAATCTTGGGCATGTTCGCAAAAGTCGTGGTATTACTTTGTCGGGTGGCGAAAGACGAAGAACTGAAATAGCTCGTGCTTTGGCTGTTGACCCAGGTTTTATTTTATTGGATGAACCTTTTGCAGGTGTCGACCCTATTGCTGTTGAAGACATTCAAAACATTGTGGGTAAACTAAAAACAAAAAATATTGGAGTTTTAATAACCGACCATAATGTTCACGAAACTCTGGCAATTACCGACAGAGCTTATTTGCTTTTTGAAGGTTCTATTTTAAAGTCAGGCTCTGCTTACGATTTAGCTGATGACCCTGAAGTAAGAAAGGTTTATCTTGGCGAAAATTTTGAACTTAGAAGGTAATGAGTTTATAAAGTTCGTAAAGTTAAAAGTTAAAAGTTAAAAGTTGAAAGAAAAAAATATCTTGTTTGTCTATAAAAATTGTCAACAATAAATCGCAATTCGCCTAATTCATAAATTACTTTTATAAGCCCACCATCTACTCCCAAATACTTATTTTTTCATAATTATTATATTCTTATTTTTACAAAACCTCAAAAAAAGATTTTTTCACAATAATATAAACAAACAATAGTTATATTTATTAATTTTGTACATCAAAAAACAAAAAATTAGAACAATGAAGAATAAAAAATTTTTAGTATCTGGAATAATAATATTGTTTATCGTAATAATTATTCATTGGGCTGTTGGAATATACAACGGTATGGTTAGCAGAGAGCAGAAAGTTATTGGACGGTGGGCTCAGGTTGAAAATGTTTACCAGCGACGAGCCGACCTCATACCTAATTTGGTTGCTACGGTTAAGGGCTATGCCGATTTTGAAAAATCAACATTAACCGAAGTTGTAGAAGCTCGTGCTAAAGCTACTTCTGTTCAAGTGAACCCCCAAAATTTGGATGCAACCTCATTACAACAATATCAACAGGCTCAGGATGGTCTTGGCTCTGCTTTAGGCAAGTTAATGGTAGTTGTTGAACGCTATCCTGAACTTAAAGCAAATCAGAATTTTCTTGATTTACAAGCCCAACTCGAAGGTAGCGAAAACAGAATTGCTGTTGAACGAAAACGTTTTGTTGAAATTACTATGGAATATAATATTTACGTTAAACGTTTCCCAAATAAAATGTTTGCAGGCATGTTTGGTTTTGAAGAAAAACCAACTTTTGAAGCAAGCGAAGGAGCAGAAAAACCACCCGTAGTAGAATTTTAAATTATGTCGTCATTACTTGATAAACATCTTACAAAAGAGCAAAAAGAAGACATTAAGCGTGCATTGATGAATGCCGAGCTTGAAATGTCAGGTGAAATTAGAATACACATAGAAAATGTATGCAATGGCGATGTTTTTGTCCGTGCAACTCAAGTTTTTCACCTTCTTAAAATGGATAAAACACGATTACGAAATGGTGTGCTTATTTATCTCGCTTTGAAAAACAGAAAATTTGCAATAATTGGCGATGTAGCCATTAATGCTTTAGTACCTGAAGATTTTTGGGAAAACATTAAACAAATTATGCTCAACCATTTCAGAAACGAAAATTTTGCCGAAGGACTTTGCGAAGCTGTTACTATTACTGGTAAACAACTTAGTACTCATTTTCCTAGAAAAAAAGGTGATGTGAACGAGCTGTCAGACGAAATTTCTTATACTGATAATTAACATTATAAATACCGAACAGGTTATAATAATTATCAATCATATAATAAACATGCATATTACATATAACATTTTTTTAGTAAATATTTCAATTCTATGAATATTTTAAAAAAAATATCGCTTTTACTCTGGGTATTATTGATACCTCTTTTTTTAATTTCTCAAAATTCTGACATACCTGCAAAATCTGATAAACTTGTTAACGATTATGTTGGAATTCTTAAACCAGACGAAAAAAATAATCTTGAAAATAAATTAAGAGCATTTAACGATACTACATCAGTTCAAATAACTATTGTTATTGTTTCAGATTTTAAGGGTTATGATAAAGCCGAATACGCTACAATGATTGGCACCGAATGGGGCGTAGGACAAAAAGGTTTTGATAATGGAGTGGTTGTACTTATAAATCCTGTTGGCAAAGAAGGCAAAAGAGATGCTTATATTGCTGTTGGTTACGGACTTGAGCCAGTTATACCCGACGCTACTGCCCGTAGAGTATTTCAGAATGATATGCTACCTCACTTTAAAGTTGGCGAATATTATAAAGGTATTGAAAAAGCCGTTAATACCTTAATGTCGCTTGCATCAAAAGAATTTACAGCCGAGCAATACATGAAAAAAACAGAAAAAAGTCCATGGATAGCATTAGTACCTTTTTTAGCATTAATCATAATTTTTATTTTAATACGTAAGGCTAATCATGTTGCTTATTCGCCAGGTAAAAAGATTCCATTTTGGACAGCTTTACTTTTGATGAGTGCATTAGGTAGTGGAGGGAAAAGTTCAGGTAATTTTTCAGGTGGAGGCAGTAGTGGCTTTGGTGGCTTTGGCGGAGGTAGTTTTGGTGGTGGTGGAGCAGGCGGAAGCTGGTAATAATTTGTTATTATTATTTTTTTATTATCTTCGTTCACTTTTTAAATATTTAATTTATAAATCGTAATGAAGAAATTTACATTATTAGCTACTACTTTTTTATTTTTATTAATAAATTTCAACTTACTTGCACAAAGTGCTGATGAACATTTTTTAAATGCTTTTACAAAATATATGTCGGGCGATAAAGAAAGTGCGATAAAAGAATACTCAAAAGCTATAGAACTTAAAAACGATTACACTGATGCTTATTTTAACAGAGCTATATTATACGATAATATTGGCAATTATAAAGCTGCAATAAATGATTATACTTCGGTTATTTCTATTAACCCCAATTCAGCCGAAGCCTATCTCAACAGAGGGATGGATTATAAAATACTTAATAAGAATAAAAAAAGTATTGCCGACCTTAATAAAGCTTTAGAAATAAACGATAGCTTAGCAATTGGGTATATGAAAAGAGGTTTGTTTTTATTTCAACTTGGCGATTACGAAAAAGCACTTAAAGATTTTCAAAGTGTTATTAAATATTCACCTTCTTATACACAAGTTTATCTCGAAATTGGCAAAACTTACGACAAACTCGAAGAATATGAAGCTGCAACATTTGCTTATTCGGCTTTCATAGCTAACTACCCTGCTAATG
This sequence comes from uncultured Bacteroidales bacterium, assembly GCA_964504265.1. Lineage (GTDB taxonomy): Bacteria > Bacteroidota > Bacteroidia > Bacteroidales > JAKIYJ01 > JAKIYJ01. Next base: position 3,539 of record CAZDEU010000019.1, on the reverse strand, counting down.
CCAATGCTTATTATTTAAGAGCTTACGATTTTGAATTGATTAATAAGAAACAGCAAGCTATTAACGATTATTCCAATGCTGTTCGCTACGACACTAGCTTTGCTGATGCTTTTTTTAATAGAGCTTTATTATATGATTTTGCAGGCGATTACGAAAAAGCTATAGCTGATTACACCAAAGTTATTGAACTACAACCTGATGCAATTGACGCATGGTTTAACAGAGGTATTGCGCAGCTTAATTCAGGTCGGAAAAGTATTGCTTGTTCCGACATAAAAAAAGCTGCTAATTTAGGCGACAGAAAGGCGAAAAAATTAGCTAAAACTATAAAATGTAAATAATAATCCTAATTTTGAAAAAAAATAACGTTTTTAAAAAAGTGCTTTATTTTTATGTTGATGGTTTTAAAAATATGACCATTGGCAAAAAGTTATGGGCAATTATTTTAATAAAGCTTTTTATAATGTTTATTGTTTTGAGGATTTTCTTTTTCCCTAACTTCCTAAATACAAATTTTAACACTCAAGAAGAACGCTCTGATTACGTTTTAGATCAAATTATAAATATTAAATAAATATGGAAAACATCGACTTTTCATTAGTAGATTGGTCAAGAGCGCAATTTGCACTTACGGCTATGTATCATTGGCTCTTTGTCCCTTTAACTCTTGGTCTCGGTTTTATTATGGCTTTTATGGAAAGCATGTATGTTAAAACCGGCGATGAAGAGTGGAAAAGAATTACTAAGTTCTGGCAAAAACTCTTCGGAATTAACTTTGCTATTGGTGTTGCTACAGGCTTAATTCTTGAATTTCAGTTCGGAACTAACTGGTCGAACTATTCTTGGTTTGTTGGAGATATTTTCGGTGCCCCACTCGCTATTGAAGGTATTATGGCTTTCTTCCTCGAATCTACTTTTATTGCTGTTATGTTTTTTGGATGGAATAAAGTTAGTAAAAAATTTCACCTGCTTTCTACTTGGTTAGTTGCTGTTGGTGCCAGTCTCTCTGCTTTATGGATATTAGTAGCTAATGCATGGATGCAATACCCTGTTGGTATGTATTTTAACCCCGATACTGCAAGAAGTGAAATGATAAACTTTTGGGAAGTGCTTCTTTCGCCTGTGGCTGTAAATAAATTTTTACACGCAATTTTTTCAGGTTATGTTGTTGCTTCTCTGTTTGTTGTTGCTGTTAGTTCTTGGTTTTTAATTAAAAAGAAAGAAATAATATTTGCAAGGAAAAGTATAGTGGTTGCAGCTACTTTCGGGTTAATTGCTTCTCTTTACCTTGCTTTTACAGGAGATGGCTCTGCTTACCAAGTAGCTCAAAAACAACCAGCTAAACTGGCTGCTATGGAAGGTTTGTATGAGGGTAAAACCAATGCAGGTCTCGTTGTATTAGGTGTTTTAAATCCTAAAAAGGCATTTAATAACGATGAAAAAGATTTTCTTTTTAAAATTGAAATCCCTAAGCTGCTGTCGCTTTTAAGTTATAGAAAAGCGGATGCTTTTGTTCCAGGTATTAACGATTTAATATTTGGCAATACTAATTATCCCGATTTGCTATCAGCAGAAGATAAAATGAAAGAAGGGAAAATTGCTCTTTCGGCACTTGCAACCTATAAAAAAGCTCGAAAAGAAAATAATATTGCATTAGCCGACTCAGCCCTAAAAGTTTTTGAGGGAAAATATTATTATATGGGTTATGGGCATTTTAAAAATCCTGCTGATATTATTCCTAATGTACCTGTAACCTTTTATAGTTTTCATGTTATGGTTATTTTAGGAATTTGGTTTATTTTTATTTTTACTCTTGTATTAGTTCTTTTATATTTTAAACGCTACGGCAAAAATAAATTTATACTGTGGTTGGCTATGCTTTCTTTTCCCCTGGGTATTATTGCATCACAATTAGGATGGATTGTAGCCGAACTTGGCAGACAACCGTGGGTAGTTCAGGATTTAATGCCTACTTTTGTTGGAACGTCGCGACTCGACAGCTCTTCAGTTGCATTAACATTTACTTTGTTTGCAATACTTTTTACAGTACTGCTAATTGCTGAAATAAAAATTATGGTAGCACAAATTAAAAATGGTCCGAAAGGAGGTTCAAATGTTTGAGGCATTATCACATCCTGCACTTCAGCATTATTGGTGGATAATAGTATCGCTTCTTGCTGCGCTTCTCGTATTTCTTTTGTTTGTACAAGGCGGACAAACCCTGTTGGGATGTTTATCGACAAACGAGGAAGAAAAGTCGATTTTAGTTAATATTCTTGGCAGGAAATGGGAATTTACATTTACAACACTTGTAACATTTGGCGGTGCTATGTTTGCTGCTTTTCCTAAGTTTTATGCAACAAGTTTTGGCGGTGCTTACTGGCTATGGATGATAATTCTATTTTGTTTCATAATTCAGGCTGTTTCTTATGAATACCGCCGAAAACCTGGTAATTTTTTAGGACCCAAAACTTACGAAACTTTTCTTTTTATTAATGGTTCACTTGGCGTGTTTATGCTTGGAGTAGCAGTAGCAACATTTTTTACAGGTTCACAATTCCAACTTGTTGGCGATTTTAGACAAGTTGAGTGGCTTACAGCTTTTCATGGGCTTGAAGCTGTTCTTAATATTAATAATGTTAGTCTTGGTCTGGCAATTGTTTTTTTAGCTCGCACATTAGCTTCTCAATATATTATTAATTGTATTAATGATGAAAATATTGAAAATAAAGCTGTAAAGCAGGTAAAACTAAATGCTGTTTTATTTTTGTTATTCTTTCTTACATTTTTTATTTTATTAATACTAAAAGATGGCTTTGCTATTAATCCTGAAAATGGATTAATTTTTATGGAAAGCACAAAGTATTTCAACAATTTAATTGAAATGCCTTTCTTACTTTTACTATTATTAACAGGCGTTGTATTAGTAATATTTGGTTTCGGAATATCAGCATTTACAAAGCGAAGAACTGGAATATGGTTTTCGGGTATTGGAACTGTTCTAACCGTTTTTAGCCTGTTTATAGTTGCAGGTTTTAATAATACGGCTTTTTATCCTTCAACTGCCGACCTGCAAAGCTCTTTAACTATCTTCAACAGCTCTTCAAGCCGCTATACCCTTATTGTTATGTCGTATGCGTCTTTAATGATGCCCTTTGTTTTTGCTTATATATTTTATACTTGGAAGGCTATAAACAAAAAAAAATTAGATAAAACTGAACTTAAATCTGAAGAACATAAATATTAATTTTTAAATTTCTTATTATGTACGATTCAAAATTAGCTGTTATTTTATGGTATCTAAGTTGGCCTGTAATTATTTTTATTTCATACAAAATAGTTCTTATTGCCGTTAAAATGTTTAAAAAACACTTTGAAGAAAAAACTTCAGAATAGAGAGTATCTCACATAGTGTTTTGGTTCAGCGCCCTAATAAATTGGTCTGAAATTTCTATTTAAAATTCGTATTTTTTTTATCATATAGATAGCACCTAAAAATAATTTTTAACCATAGTTAAAGTTCATTGCATTTTTAGAGA
>CAZDEU010000018.1:0-27953 GCA_964504265.1 uncultured Bacteroidales bacterium | reverse complement strand
AAGTAATAAAACAAAAAACAGTAATAGATTCGTATATTAAACAAGGGGATGCATCCCCTTGTTTATATAATTAATCAGAGCAATATTTTAATTTTTTTCAAATTAAAAACTTTTTGGAACAAGCTCTTCTTTTTTTTTAATATTTCCCTGATACCACTAATTTTGGTATCATATTAAAATCCGTAGATGTTAGTTGTTCTGATACTACAATATTTTATTCTCTGTTTGCTACTTACAAACTCAATGACGTAGAACCTTATCAATGGCTCAAAGAAACATTTGATAAAATACCCGACGCAAAGTCAGTGAACTTTATAAACTAATACCCGCCAACAATAATGAAATAATTACGACAAATAAAAGATGTAGATGTCAGGGCGGTTAGAATGTTTTAAAACATAATTCTTTTGTCACTGTGTTTTACCATATTTTCTAATACATCAGCGGGCTTAGCAAACCTATTAGTAAAAATCATAGCAGCAATAATAAAAGGTTTGAAACCAGCCTGAATATATAATGGATCGCGATAGCGGTCAAAAACAGAAGCAGCAACTTCGCCAGCCTCGCAAGAAACATCAGTAATGTCGGCAGGTAAGCAATGCAAATAAAGTGCTTTACCCTCTTTAGTAAGTTTCATTTTTTCCTCAGTACACTCCCAGTTTTTGAAACGGGCATTATTTGCAAGAGCTTCTTTTTCGAGAACTTTGAGTCCATCATAATCTTTATTGATAAGTAGCTCTGTTCTACGTCCCATAACCTGATAAGGTGCCCAGCTTTTGGGATAAACAATATCAGCATTTTCAAATGCTGTGTCCATATCATTAACAACTCTGAAATTACCGCCTGTTTCTTTAGCTTGTTTGCCGGCCATTTCAACAACTTCAGGAATTAAATCGTAACCTTCTGGATAAGCTAAATCGACATTCATTCCAAAGCGGGTCATAAGACCAATAATACCTTGAGGCACAGATAAAGGTTTGCCATAGCTGGGGCTATAAGCCCAGGTCATAGCAATTTTTTTACCTTTAAGATTTTCGATACCGCCATAATGATTAACAATATGCAGAAAATCGGCCATACTTTGAGTAGGATGGTCAATGTCGCACTGCAGGTTAACAATACCCGGTCTTTGTGGTAGTACACCAGCTTTATAGCCAAGGTCGAGAGCTTCTCCAACTTCACGCATATAAGCGTTGCCAGCACCAAGATACATATCATCTCTTATGCCAATAACATCAGCCATAAAAGAAATCATATTAGCAGTTTCTCTAACAGTTTCGCCGTGAGCAATCTGAGATTTACCTTCGTCCAAATCTTGTACTTCAAGCCCAAGTAAATTGGCAGCCGAAGCAAACGAGAATCTGGTTCTTGTGCTATTATCTCTGAATAAAGATATAGCGAGGCCTGAATCATAACAACGAGGCGAAATATTGTTGTCGCGTAAATACTTTAATGCCATAGCAACATCAAGAATCACTTTTAATTCATCAAGCGATTTTTCCCAGGTCAGCAAAAAGTCTTTGCCGAAGATATCCGATTTACGGCTTCGTATATCAGATAGCAATTCATTAAAATTGTTCATCTGTAAATTGTCTGATTTTTAGGTTAATATAAAAAAATTAATCTTCTGAAATTAAATATGCATAAGCAGCATAAAAAGCAGTAGCAGTAACAAGGTCGCTAATAGGCACTTTTTCGTTAGGAGCATGGGCAAGAACTTCGTTGCCAGGACCAAAACCTATACAAGGAATACCATAATAACCATTAATAGTAACTCCATTAGTGCTAAATGTCCATTTATCAACGAGAGGTTCGCGTCCAAACAATTTGCGGAAAGCTTCAACCCCTGTTGTAACAGCTTTATGTTCAGGTTCTAATTTCCATGTTGGAAAATATTTCTCCATACCATATTTTAAACCTGTATAAGCAGTTTCTTCGTAATAAAGCACTTCAACTTTAGCGTCCATATCTTTTACAATTTCTTCAATTTCAGCTACGGCAATCTCTTTAGTTTCGCCCCAGGTGAGTCTTCTGTCTAAGTGAATCTTTGCATAATCAGCAACAGCGCAAAGTGAAGGACTACCAGAAACGAATTCGCTGATAGTAACTGAGCCTCTTCCTAAAAACTCGTCATAAGCTAAGCGTTCGTTCAATTTTTCGATTTCAAGACAAGCTTTTGAAGCCATATAAACAGCGTTAATACCTCTTTCGGGTGCCGAACCGTGTGCTGAACGACCTCTGAAAGTAACTTCAATTTCCATACGACCTCTATGACCTCTGTAAATATTAAGGTTAGTAGGTTCGGTGCTAATAACAAAATCGGGTTTAATTTTATCTTCTTCAACAATATATTTCCAGCATAAACCATCGCAGTCTTCTTCCATAACAGAACCAACAAAATAAATTGTAAGGTCTTTATTGAACGACATTTCTTTTAAAATTCTACCAGCGGTAACAAAAGCAGCAGGACCACCTTCTTGGTCAACTGTACCGCGTCCAAAAACATATCCATCTTTAATTTCGCCCGAGAGAGGGTCAAAATCCCAGTTAGCCATATTACCAAGGTCAACAGTATCCATGTGTCCATCAATAGCAAGTATGCGTTTCCCATTGCCTATACGTCCAATAACATTACCAAGTCCATCAATAAAAACTTCGTCAAAGCCAGCTTCTTCCATCTGTCTTTTAAGCTCTAACTGTACTTCTTTCTCCTGACAGCTTATTGATTTAATTTTCACAAGCCTCGACAGGTTTTCAGCTGTATATTGGCTATACTTTTCTGATAATTCTTTAATTGTTCCAAAAATATCCGACATAATTATAATATTTAAAATGTTTTTAAAAATTTGTGCAAAGGTAAAGGTTTTTATAATATGAAAAGCTAATAAGGAATAAATTTTTTATTTTCCTTATTTTGTTGATATTACTAAAAAAAAATGAGATTACTCTGAAAAGTTTTTTATCTGAGAAAATTTTTAATATAACTCTGATTAATTACATAAACAAGTAGATGTATCCCCTTGTTTTATATACGAATCTATTATTGTTTTTTGTTTTGTTACTTTTCGGAGTGCACTCAAAATTAAACATTAAATCTTATATGAAGTATATCGCCATCGCCAACAATATAATTTTTCCCTTCAACGAAAAGTTTACCTGCTTCTTTGCAGGCTAATTCAGAACCTAATGTAATAAAATCATCGTATTTCATTACTTCAGCTCTTATGAAACCTCTTTCTAAGTCGCTGTGTATAACACCCGCAGCCTGTGGAGCTGTCATACCTGCTCTTATTGTCCAAGCTTTAATTTCTTTTGGTCCTGCAGTAAAAAATGTTCTTAAATTTAAAAGATGATAAGCAGAGCGAATTAGTTTATTAACTCCAGGTTCGCTTAAACCAACATCACTTAAAAATATATTTCTGTCTTCTTCCGAATCAAGTTCTGCAATTTCAGCTTCGAGTGCCGCTGCAATTAAAAGCACATCAGTGTTTTCATCTTTTACAGCTTCCTTAACTTTTTTTACATACTCATTGCCATTTATTGCCGATTTATCGTCAACATTACAAACATACATTACTGGCTTATCAGTGAGCAGAAATAAGTCTGCTGCATACTTTTTGCCGGATTCGTCTAAAGGTACTGTGCGTGCAGGTTGCATTGATTCTATATGCGATTTATATACTTGTAATGCTTCCATAGCTTTTTTAGCATCCTTTTCTCCTGCTTTTATTAATTTTTCTGTTTTAAGAATTTTCTTTTCAATAGATTCTAAATCTTTTATTTGCAATTCAAAATCTACAATCTCTTTATCTCTCACAGGGTCAACAGAACCTTCTATATGAGGAAGATTTTCATCGTCAAAACACCTTAAAACATGTATTAAGGCATCAGTATTTCTGATATCGCCTAGAAATGAATTACCAACTCCTTCGCCTGAGCTTGAGCCTTTTGCTAGTCCTGGTATATCGACAATTTCAATCGTTGTATGTACAATCTTTGCTGAATTAATGAGATTGTCAATTTTTTTAAGACGTTTATCAGGCACCTGTACAATTCCAATATTAGATTTATTGGATGCAAAAGCATATTTAGTAGCCTGAGCACGTGTATTTGATATGCAATTAAACAATGTAGTTTTACCCGAATTGGCTATTCCTACAATACCACAGTTTAGAGACATTATTATATTTGTTAATTATAAAACTTTATTAAAATGAGTTTCAAGTGTTTGGCTGTAAATTTTATATGCTTCTTTTACATTTCCAAAACCTTCGTCATTAACTCTAAACGAGCCTTTAGTTACGTGTCCAAGTAATGTAAAACTTATACCAGCATTTACAAGATAATCAATAAATGCAGTTTCATTTTCAGGGCTAACCGATACTAAAGCTCTACCTTGAGTTTCACCAAAAAGAAAAGCATCTGTTCTGATTTCGCAATCGGTTGTAATGTCGAAACCAAGTTTATTTGAGAAACTTGATTCAGCTAAAGCTGTAAATAATCCACCTTTAGAAATACTATGAGCAGAACTTAGTATTTTTTTTCTGTTAAGTTCAATAATACTTTCGTATAAAGATGCTTCAGTTAAAGCGTCGAAGGCAGGTGCAGGTGAATTCTGTATGCCATATTCGCAAATAACATATTGCGACGAAGATATGTCGTTTTTATTTTCTCCAATAAGATATATCAAATCGCCTTTTTGTTTAAACGACATTGTCAACAGATTTTTTTTATCGGGCAAAATGCCTGTAACACAAATAGCAGGCTCAATAGCAAATGATGGTTTTATCTTTTTACCCAGTATATAGCTAAAATCATTTTTAATATTAACAGCAGTTAATCCAAGCGATTGTGCAGCACTAAGCAAAGCTTCTTCAAAATCATCGGGTTTAAAGTTCATCGAAGCATAATTAATAAAATCTTTGTTGTAGGTAATGGCAGAAGGGATGCCCCCTGAACAAATAATTTTTCTTGCTGCTTCTGAAATAGTTATTGCAGCACTATTATATGCTGAATATTTTAAATACTGAGGGTTGCCTTCTAAAGAAACAAAAAAAGATGTACCTTCCTTAGTAATATTAATTAGAGTTGCATCAGTATCGGCAGCAGAAAATATCTGTGGTTTCCCCAACATAGCATCAAATTGCTTGTATATCCAGTTTTTTGAACAAATATTAAAATTCGATAATAATTTAAAAGCTGAAGTTTTATAATCTGTTTTTTCAATTAATTTATCAAAATTATATTCTTTACCTATATGTGATATGCTGGTTTTTTTAGATCTAATACTAGCTTTTTCATCCTTGCTTTGAACCTTATTTGCGGTAAAATTAATTTTATGTAATTTACTTTGTTTATCTTCAATCAAGATGTTTGTATCTTTAATAACTTCTCCAATGTTTATAATTTCAATATCATAAAGATTAAACAATTCTTTAACAAATTTTAGATTTTTTTTGTCAGCAATTATTATTTGTTTATTATTTAATAAGCTCAGTTTATTATTAGTATCATCAAAATCTATATTTTTATTATAATTGATTTTAAAACCAATATTGAATTTATCAGAAAGATTTTTAAGACGGTTCATCAAACCTTTGTTGGCTGTGTTCCATATTCCGCTAACCAAATCATTATTAATACATTTCATTATTGATTCCATAATGAGCTTATCTTTATAATCAATTGATGAGTATTTTTTATTAACATCTGGCGGAGAAACAATTAATAAGTTTTGTCCATCGTTTATGTTAGAATTAACAAACCTACTATTACTTTCAATAATTCCACATACAATAATAATTATAATAGGATTGCCTGAATATATATTGCTGAAATAAATATCGCTTGTTGCAACAGGTATGTCAAGTGCATAACTCCAATTGCCAATTCCTTTTAAAGTATTTATAAACAATTTATCTTCGTGCCTGTTACCAGGGACTGAAAAGCGTACAGAGTTAAGTTGAAAAACAGGTCTTATACCCATAGATACCATTTCGGAATATATATTTCTAAGCATTGTTTCTATTGCTGATTGAGGCTTTTCTTTTACTTTAAGTTGAGTGGCTGCCTGAAAATATACACAGCTTAAGTTTTCATCTATTTCAATGCTTAATGGCAAATCTTCTAAAACCTTATTTTTGTTTTTATTAATGTTTTTCTTTGTGGTGTTTAGCATAACAAATTTTATTTTTTAAACAGATTTCATTGCAAATGTACTTAAAAAGTTTTACAATTGTGTAATGTTTGAAGATGTGCTTGAAAATTAATTTGAGGTTGTATAATAGCTTGTTATGTTTCTAAAATGGATTTTTGATTGCCAATGACAAATAAAGATTTGCGATTAATGATTATATATTAATGCTAAAAGCATAAAATTGAATGTTAAACTACAAAAATATGTTATAAAAAAATCGTATACATAACATTTGTAAATAATTTCTACTTTTTGTTGATTTGGGATTTTTTATATAAATTTGTCGGCGTATAAAATTTTATATTATTATAATTTGCAAATTATTGCTTTTGTATAATAATTTGTCAATATAATCTATAAGTGCTTTAATACTTTTTAATGATTATAATGTTAAAATAATAAACTGATGAGATTTTCATTCTTTAAGAACAATAGTTTTTTTTTAGTTCTTCATTCGCTTATATTTGTTTTATTGTCAGCATCTTTATTTCCACAGCAAAGAGTTTTAAAAATTATTTGTCCATCCGATGCTGGTTCTAGTGTGAGTGTTATGGGTTATAATTATTTTGATTATGATACTATTGGCAGTGCTAAATTAGATGAAAATGGTTATGCGGCAATAAACCATAATTACAAAGGTTTTGCTCTTATTACAATAAGTAATACTAAGCAATATCCTATAATTTTAAATGCTGCTTCAAATACTTTAAATATTATTTCTGATGAAAAAGTTCCTGTTTTCGAAAATGATGTTGAAAATAATCTTTTATTCCGTTATCTGATTGCAAAAGACAATATTCTCAGGAAAACAATGGCAGTTGAAGAATCTTTAAATAATTTTCAGGAAGGTGACCCTGTGTATGCAGTTATTTTAAGTGAAAAAGCTAAACTTGAAATGACCAAAAATGTTTATGCTAAAAATTTAACTGATAGTGCTCAATATTTTGCGTCTACTCTTATGCTTGCTAAGGAGTTAATGGAAACTACTTATAATATTAAGACTTATGATGAATTGAATGACAGAAAAGCTTCTTTTATTGATTTTATTAAATCAAATCTTAAAACTCTAAGACATAGTGATATGCTTCAGCAACTTGGTTCTCAATATGTTATGATGAACGAATATGTTGTTATTGGGCAAAATAATCATTATGAACAGGTGTTAAAAGATGTTGACGATTGGGTTAAGGCTTTTGGTAAAGAAATTGGCACAAAACCTATTGTCGAATTTTTTATGAATGCTTATGCAGGTAGGTCTATGCTCGGTATGGCAGGAAGAGTTGCTGCTAATTATCAAAAAGAAATAAGCTGTAAAGTTAATATTAAGAAAGTAAGTTCTAAAGATAAAAATTTTGCAGACATTGATATTAGATTATCAAAAGGTAGTGCAAATACTGCTAAATTAAAAACCATTCCTTCGTCTTACAAAATCTTATATTTTTTTAAAAATGATTGCCCTGCTGCTCTCGTTCAGAATGTTATTCTGTCAAGGTATATGTCAAGTAAAATGTTACAAATACCTGTGTTCACAATTTTTGAAAGTAATGCCCAAAATACTGTGAATTTATTGGGACGAATTAAACCTGAAGCTTTTTATTATGCTGAGGATAAATCAATTTTTAAACTTGCGAGGGTTAAAAAAGCTCCTTTTTATATTTTATTGAACAAGGACAATAAAATTAAAAAGAAATTTAAGGATATCGAAAAACTTAAAAAGTATCTTGAAGAAAAAATCAATAATTAATTAGATACTTTAATTTAAAATTTTATTATAATATGATATATAGGTTTTTACTTTTGTTGAGTTTTCTTGCAAATTGGTTGTTTGTAGACGCTCAAAAACAAATTGTCGTTGAATTTAATAATTTTAACGACTTTGCAGCATCGGCTAATTTATTTGCTTATAAAAATGGTAATGAGTTTAGTTTAATTTCGGATACTATTATTAATAAAAAAATTTCTTTTAATATTGTCGATTCGATTGAGCCGGGTATGTTTACTCTCAAATTTAATGGCAATTTACCTTTAAATGATATTAGAATTGTTTATGATGGCAAAAATCAAATTGTTAAGATTAATGCTAAACCTGAATTAAACAGCATTGTAGTTAAAGGAGGCGGCGAAACTGAAAAATATTATGCTGCTCGCAATATAACTGATTCAATTACTCAACGAATTGTTAATCTTAGACGTTTAATTGTTTCTTATAACCCTGATGATGATTTTGCAGTTGAAATTAATGCTTTTATTGAAAAGGAAATTAAAACACTTGCCAATACTTATGATGACATAAACACAAAGTATAAAGGAAGTTTGTTTTTAACTTATTTTAATGCAGGTCGAAGCTATGTACCTGCTATGTGGCAAAGCGAAGATGTTGTCAGAGCTGATGCTCTTAAACATTTTTTCGATTTTTTTAATCCAACTGATGTCTTGTTGATGCGAAGCCCTGTTTTAATTGCTAAAATTGAAGATTTTCTAAATCTTTCTTCTAGTTCTACCAATAAATCAAGAGAAGAAAATTTGAAAAATGCTGTTGATATTTATATGCAAAAAATTTCACAATCTGATGAAGCAGTTAATGTTTCTGCTAATATAATGAGAAAATGGTTAAACAAATATGGTTTTGAAGCAATTATGGAATATATTGATATACAATATCTAGCGAATCAATGTGATGCAGGTTTTGACTTTAATTTGCAGGAAAGGTTAGAAGCATATAGACGCTTAGCACCCGGTAAAGATGCTCCCGAAATTGCTTGGCTTGGTTCCGATAATAGCATTTTTATGCTTTCACAACTCAATGCTAAAAAGAAAATTGTTGTTTTTTGGGCATCATGGTGCCCTCATTGCAAAGTTATGTTGCCTCAAATATATGATTATTTGAAGAATAAAATTGAAATTAAAGTTATTGCAGTTGCACTAGATAAAGAAGAATTGCCGTGGGCAGATTTAATGAAAATGTTTCAGGGTTGGCATCATTTAAGAGCAGTTGAAGAATGGAATAATGAAACTGTTAAACTTTATGCCGTATCTGCTACTCCTGCTATTTTTATTATAACAGAAAATAATAAAATTCAGAAAAAAGTAAGTAATATGGAAGATTTTATTACTGAAATTGAAAAATAGAAAATTGCATATAAAACGATAATATATTTCGTTTATTTGTTTATTTTATCTCCCAAATCTTAATACTAAAATTTCTGATACGAAGAATATTAATGCAAGTATTACAAATATCTTCCATAATATTATCCCATTCCTTACATCAGAAATTGTTTTTGTAAGCTCTTTTTTACTTGCATCTAAAACTTTAAAATATTTTAGATTGTTTTGACTTATTACTTTTGTAAGTTCCGATTGTGAATAATATTCTAAAACCGATTCTCTTCTGTCGTAATTAAAAGCCAAACCACATACAACATCTTTGTCAAGAACCACATCATAGTTACCAGCTTCTTTAATCTGACCATAAGTAGAAATATTAATGTTACCAACATTTTCGCTTATGCCTGGTACAATTTCAAAATCGCTGTCAGTTTTCTTTAATCTGAAAACCATATCTGTGCCTTGTATGTTGCCTTTTAAAGGAATTGTATTTTCACTAGCTGTATAATAATATAAAGCTCGTTCAGGTTCTACTAATAATGCCATTCTATATAATGCAGGTACAAAAATTGCGTGATGTGGAAAATTACTTGCTTCAGTTGTTAAAGCTACTGCCGATAAATAAACTTTTCCCGTTTTATATGTTTGTACACTTAAAAAACTTTCTTCGTTCTGAAGTTTTAATAATACTTCACGGTTTGAACGAAAATTTTTTGTCATTGGGTAATAAGAAAAAACAACAGGCAAATCAATGTTATCGGGTATTTTTTCAAATACATCATTAAATAATGGGTGTTGGATATTAATATTAGCAACTTTTGTTTTTACAGTATCGTATTGTAAATAATTATCCATTTCTAATGATTGTAAAAACTCGTTGTACGAGGATAAATCATCTTCAAAAGATGGGAAAATAACTATAGAGCCACCATTGCTTACAAATTTCTGTAATTCTTGAGATAGTCCTGATTGTATTTGCGATAAAGCATTTAAAACTATTAAGTTGTAATTACTAAATGATGAATAATCAATTTTATGTTCGTTGTATTCATTGTACATAAATGTTGAATCGCTTGCAAACAAAGATTTTATATAATTCTTTTTAATATTATCGCTATAAAGACTTAAAACTGGTATTGTGTTGCTAACATTGATGCTAAAGAATAATTTATCGTCGTAATTAACAGGTGAATCTGTAACTTCAATAAAGCCATGTTTAACGCCAGATTCATGCAGGGTGAAAACTATTTTAGTTTCAGCAGAGCTATTTGCATTAATATCTAAACTCGAAACTGCTTTTTGGGTACCGTCAATTGATAATTTTAATGGAATTTTTTCCATGTCAGTATTTGATGAGTTTTTAACAATTGCTGTAATTTCAATATTTTGTCCGGCTTGTATTATTGGCGAATTAATCCATATACTGTCTATGTATATATTTGAGTTTGATTCGGGTATAAGTGGAACAGCCATTATGCTAATAGCTGTATCCTGAGCAAAATTGTGGAAATCACAAACTGGCTTTTGAAAGTCAGAAATCAAAAATATTATTTTATTAACGTTCTTGTCAGTATCTTGAAAAATGTCTTTTTGTCTTTGGTAAACTTCCGATAGGGAACGTACTGAGGATGATAATTTAATTCTGTCAACTAATTCTATAAATTCGTCGCGGCTAACCCAGCGTTGGTGGATGCCTTCAAAATCATTGGTAGTAACTGAAAACAAATCACTTGTTTTAAATGATAAGGCAACTTCTAATGCTCTTTTTTTTGCTTCTTCAAACATAGTGCCTTCGTTCCCAGAGGTTTCCATACTAAAAGAATTATCAATATAAACCGAAATAGCCGAAGACGCTCCTGCAAATTTATTAGTAGTTTCTTTATCTTTTATGAAAGGTTGGGCAAAAGCTAAAACTAAACAGGAAATAGCAAGCAACCTAAGAATTAAAACTATAAGATGTCTTAACTTGCTTTCGCGGCGGGTTTTATATGTAAATTCTTCAAGTAATTTTACATTAGTAAACCATACTTTTTTAAATTTTCTAAAATTAAATAAGTGTATAATAATAGGTATGGCTAATGCTAAAAAACCATATAAAAATAAAGGATTAACAAACTGCATATTTTTTAACTTTGCACAAAATTAAGCATTTATAAATAATTCGGTAATATTTTTTTTCATTAATTGAATTAATTATTATTATTATTGCAACTGTAATATTAAATATTATGTCTATAATAATTAAATCTATTCAACAAATTAATTATATTTGTACCTTGATATTTGTTTGTTTGTTTTTTATTAATTTTAACAAATTAAATTTTATAATATATTAAACGAAAATGGCAAAAGTATACCAACAATCAGTTTTTAATTTTTTATTTTTTATAATCTTTTTTTCATTTAATGCATTTTTATCTGAAACTTCTGCTCAATCTGCTCTTGATATTGATATATATGCGATAATTGATACTGATACCGATAATTTATTTTTTATTGATAATGATAATAAGAAAACTATTCAATTTAGTATAAAGGGTATAGCTGATGATAATGAAGCAGAGAGATTTAAATCTAATTTTTTAGCTTTTGGCGGTATATATGAATGTAATTACAATAAATCAGATATTAACTTCGATATATATAATTTTAATTTGAAATTATATGAAAAAGTTCAGCTTAATTTTTTTATTAAAATGTTAGTTACTTTTAATATAAATTATACTATGTATAAAGGTGTACTAACTCGTACTGAAGAATTACGTAAAACAAGTAAAATCAATAATAATAACTGATTTATATATAAAGTTTAATGATGAAGATTTTTAATAACATATTTATTTTTATAGCAGTTTTAACTTTTTTAAACTTTGGTAATTATGTTTATTCACAAGTGCCAACTAATCAAGATTGTCAAGGTGCTATACCAGTATGTCAGAATGTTTATTCTCAGTCTAATTCATATTCGGGCACTGGAAATTATCCTTACGAAATAAACAATTCCTCTTATGGTTGCCCACCTTCAGGTACTAGTTGCCTTGGTAGCGGCGAAAAAAACAGTGTGTGGTATGTATTAACAGTTCAACAGGCTGGTAATCTTAGCTTCCTTATTACTCCAAACGATTATTATGATGATTACGACTGGGCTGTATATAATTTAACTAATGCAAGCTGTTCTGATATCTATTATAATTCAAATCTAGAGGTAAGCTGTAATTATTCTGCTGATTATGGACCTACTGGTGCTAATGGTGGCTCTAGTTATTCTTGTCAGGAGGCAGTTGGTTCAGCTTTTAATAATGTGATTCCTGTTCAGGCTGGGCAAACTTATGTATTGAGTGTTAGTAATTATACATCATCGCAATCTGGTTATACTCTTAATTTTAGCTCTTCTACTGCTGTTATTTTTGATAATGTGCCTCCGCAAATTCAATCGGTTAATCAATCTATTGCTTGTGGTGCTAATACTCTTACTTTCGATTTTTCTGAAAATATTCTTTGTAGTACTGTTTCAACTGCCGATTTTCATCTAAGTGGACCTGGCGGTCCTTATACAATTACTGGTATTACTGGTGCAGGTTGTGCTGCAGGTGGTACTCAGGAAAAAACTTTTACTATTACTGTTACCCCTCCAATAACTGCTTCAGGTAATTATTATATTACTCTTGATGCTGCCGCTGCTGGTTCAGTTACTGATTTGTGTAATAATGTAGCTCCAACCGATAGCTTAATGTTTACTATTTCAAATATTACAACAAATATTACTAATATTAATCCGGCTAATTGTGGCAATAGCGATGGAAGTGCTACTGTTTCTGTTTCTGGCGGTAGCCCCCCGTATAGTTATAGTTGGAGTACTAATCCTCAACAAACTTCTGCTACTGCAAGTAATTTGGCTGCAGGTACGTATTTTGTTACTGTTACTTATCAAGGTTGCACCGCAATTGATACTGCTGTAATTCCAAATATTAATGGACCTACGGCTGTTATTTCAAGTGTTACTGATGCAAATCAGGGACAATCAAATGGTTCTGCTACTGTTACCGCATCTTCTGGTACTCCTCCTTATACTTACGCATGGAGTACTACTCCTCAGCAAACTACTGAAACTGCTACTGGTTTGCCTCCAGGTACGTATACTGTTACAGTTACTGACGCTAATACTTGTATTGATATTGCTACAGCAGTTGTTAATGAACTGCCTGCTGCAATTATAATTGACATTATGTATTCTGATGCTTATTGTGGAGAACCTAATGGTACTGCTACTGCTATACCATCAGGAGGGGCTGGTACTGGCACTTTTACTTTTTTATGGAGCAATGGTGCTACATCAAGTACTATTAGTAACCTTACCGGCGGTACTTATACTGTAACTATATCCGATGGTGTTATTTCAACTATTGAATCAGTTAATATTATGATGTTTCCAGGTCCTAATGCTGCTTTTGCTGCTAATCCTACTGTTGCAAGTTTGCTCGACCCTACTATTGCCTTTACTGATTTGTCGCAAGGTGCTATTTCATGGGAATGGGATTTTGGCGATGGCAATACTTCCAATAGCCAGCATCCTGTACATACTTATGCAGGGCTTGGTACTTATTATGTCTCATTAACAGTTACCGACAATAATGGTTGTATAGGTTCTACTTCAGGAATTGTTTATGTACGCGATATGTATACTTTATATATACCGAATGCTTTCTCGCCTAATGGTGATGGTATAAATGATTATTTCCATCCTTATGGACAAAATTTAGATCCTAATACTTACGAATTATCAATATTTGACAGATGGGGGCAATTAGTTTTTTATACAAAGGATATGAATTTAAGATGGGATGGGAGAGTTAATAATTCTGAAAATAAAAATAAAGTTGAAACAACTTATGTTTATCGTCTAAGAGTTAAAGCTCTTGATGGACCAAAATTAGACTACATTGGAAAAGTAGTTTTACTACCTTAATTATATTGAATAACAATTTTTTATACTTCTTCCTCAATCTTTAAATTGTCAATTATGAATTTTTGACGCTTTTGGGTGTTTTTACCCATGTAAAAAGTTAGCATTTCATTTATTGAAAGTTCTTTTCTGAAAATTACAGGTTCAAGTCTTATTGTTTTACCAATAAATTGTGAAAATTCATCAGGCGAAATTTCTCCGAGACCTTTAAATCTGGTTATTTCAGGATTTGGACCAAGTTCAATTATTGCTTTGTGACGTTCTTCGTCAGAATAACAATATATGGTTTTCTTTTTATTTCGCACCCTAAATAATGGAGTTTGTAATATATATACATGACCTGCCTTAACTAAATCAGGAAAAAATTGTAGGAAGAAAGTAAGCAAAAGTAAACGAATGTGCATACCATCAACATCAGCGTCGGTTGCTACTACAATGTTGTGATATCTTAAATTTTCCAGTCCGTTTTCTATATCAAGTGCTGCATGTAAAAGATTAAATTCTTCGTTTTCGTATACAATTTTTTTTGTCAATCCGTATACATTAAGCGGTTTGCCTCTTAAACTAAAAACAGCTTGAGTATTAACATCTCTTGCTTTGGTAATTGAACCACTTGCCGAATCGCCTTCAGTAATAAACAAGGTAGATTCAGATGCCCTCTCATTATTGGTATTATAATGAATACGACAATCTCTTAGTTTTCGATTGTGTAGGCTGGTTTTTTTTACACTATCTTTAGCAAGTTTCTTTATGTTGGCAAGATCTTTCCTCTCTTTTTCAGATTGAAGTATTTTGCGAAGCAATTCTTCGGCAACCTCAGGATTTATATGCAAATAATCATCAAGACGTTTTTTAACTATGTCGTTAATATAATTTCTGACTGTAAGCCCATTAGGTTCAATATGCTGTGAACCTAATTTGGTTTTTGTTTGAGATTCAAAAACTGGTTCCTGAACTTTAATACTAACAGCAGCTATAAGCGAAGCTCTTATATCAGTAGCCTCATAATCTTTTTTGTAAAATTCTCTTATTGTTTTAACAATTGCTTCTCTAAATGCAGCTTGATGTGTACCGCCTTGCGTAGTATGCTGTCCGTTGACAAATGAATAATATTCTTCGCCGTATTGTGTAGAACTGTGGGTAAAAGCACATTCGAAATCATCTTCTTTTATGTGAATAATTGGATAAACTATTGCCCCATCAATTACGTTGTTCAACAAATCGTGCAAACCATTGCGGGCAGTAATGCGTTGATTATTGTATATTAGAGTTAAGCCATTGTTCAGGAAAGCGTAATTCCATAACATTTTCTCAATGTATTCGCTTAAAAAATGAAAATTGCCAAATATTTCTGAGTCGGGTATAAAAGAAATTAAAGTGCCGTTTCTTTCTTCAATATCCTTATCTTCTTCGTTAATAAATTCACCTTTTTTAAATTCAACAATTTTTGTTTTTCCTTCTCTTATTGATTGTACTTTAAAATATTCTGATAGAGCGTTAACGGCTTTAGTCCCAACACCATTAAGCCCTACAGTTTTCTTAAATACTTTAGAATCATACTTAGCACCAGTATTTATTTTTGAAACACAGTCAATAACTTTGCCTAATGGTATACCACGTCCATAATCTCTTACTGTAACTTTTTGTTCTTTTACTGCAATTTCAATAATTTTGCCATTACCCATAGTAAATTCATCAACGGCATT
This sequence comes from uncultured Bacteroidales bacterium, assembly GCA_964504265.1. Classification (GTDB taxonomy): domain Bacteria; phylum Bacteroidota; class Bacteroidia; order Bacteroidales; family JAKIYJ01; genus JAKIYJ01. Next base: position 11,980 of record CAZDEU010000018.1, on the reverse strand, counting down.
GTCAATTACTTCTTTAATAAGGACATAAATGCCATCATCCTGCGAAGAACCGTCTCCAAGCCTTCCTATATACATACCTGGTCTTATCCGAATGTGTTCTTTCCAGTCTAATGATTTAATGCTATCTTCATTATAAATGTCACTCATAATTTTTTTTTGCAAATATAACAATTAGAATAATATAAGTATTCGGGTAAATTTTGTAAATAATTAACTAAAATGCTTTGTAAAATCAAAAATTAATGATAATATTTGCAAGCAACTAAGGTTATATTAAAATTGTCTTGAAAATAATTTTAATAATAATATTGATTTTTAGTAACTTTGCTAAGTGAATAAATGTATAAGTATATTTGCATTTAAATTAAAAACATTAATTTTTTCAATGCTCAAAAATAAATTACATAAAGTTTTCAAATTCAATATTTTGACATATATTTTGAATGCGTTTCTAATATTATGTTTAATAAATATTGATAATGTTAAAAGTCAGTCAAAAGAAAGTAACTGGTGGTATTTTGGAAACTACGCTGGTATAAACTTTACATCTGGCGTGCCTGTTGCAGTTACGGATAATGCTATGTTTGCTAATCAAGGCTGTGCATCAATATCAGATGCTAACGGTAATTTGTTGTTTTATACTAATGGCGTAAATGTTTGGAACCGTAATCATACTGTAATGCCTAATGGTAGTGGTTTATTAGGAAATGCGTCGGCTACTCAATCAGCTATAATAGTACAAAAGCCAGGGTCAACAAGTATTTATTATATTTTTACTGTACCAGCCTCAGGTGGTGGCAATTTAACATATTCTGAAGTCAATATGAATCTTCAAGGTGGCTTAGGTGATATTACTGGTACTAAAAATATACCTCTTTCGGGTCCAGTTACAGAGAGGGTTACAGCAGTTAAACATTGCAATAATGTTGATGTATGGGTTATAACTCATTTATGGAACAGTAATTCTTTTCATGCTTTCTTACTTACAGCAGCAGGAGTAAATTCTCTTCCCGTAATTAGTAATGTTGGTTCACTTCATACAGGAAGTTCTAATTTTATGGGTTATTTAAAAGCTTCTTCAAATGGGTCTAAATTGGCTTGTGCAATAAGGTATATGAATATTTTTGAAATATTTGACTTTAATAATAATACTGGTGTCGTTTCTAATGCTCTTACAAGCCCTGCTACTTTTAATTTCCCTTATGGTGTTGAGTTTTCGCCCGATGCAACAAAATTGTATGTTAGTTGTGGTATTGGTGGTACAAATCAAATATGGCAATTTAATTTATTAGGTGGTACATCAGCGGCAATTTTTGGCTCTGCAACTTTAATTGGTACACCTGTTGGACCTTCTATGGGTGCTTTGCAACTTGGTCCTGATGGCAAAATTTATGCTGCTAAATATTATCAAAATTATCTTGGTGTTATTAATAATCCTAATGCTTTAGGTACTGCATGTAATTATATTGATAACGGTTTGTTCCTTGGTGGCAAACAATCTCAATTAGGATTGCCTACATTTGTCCAGAGCTTGTTTCAGCCATCTTTGTCAATACAAACATTAGGCAGTTTAAATAATTATAGTGATACTTGTTTTGGCGATCAGACTTCGTTTCAGCTTTCATCCTCTTATGGAGTTTTATCAATAGTTTGGGATTTTGGTGACCCTGCCTCAGGAGCTGCTAATACTTCAACTCAATTAAATCCTGTGCATGTTTTTACTGTACCTGGTACATATAATGTAACAGCAATAGCCCAATTTTTGTGCAATCCCGATACTATTCAAAGAACAGTTCAAATTTTGCCAACACCCTATGTTGTTTTAAATGATACTAATATATGTACAGGTACCAGTATAATTTTAGATGCAGGAAATCCTGGCGCTAATTATGTATGGAATACTGGTGCAACTACTAAGACTATAACAGTTTATAATAGTGGCACATATTCAGTAACTGTTTCAAATTCAAGTTGTAGCTATTCTGATACTTGTACTATTAATGTTGGTCCTTATTTACCTGTTAATGTGTCAGATGATATTATATGTCAAGGAGGTTCAACTGTATTAGATGCAGGTTATGTGAACAGTACTTATTTATGGAGTACAGGCGAAACAACTCAAACTATTACTGTTAATAGTCCTGGAATTTATATGCTAACTGTAACTGATCCAACAGGTTGTTCAGGTTTTGGTGATGTCGAGATAACTGCTATACCATCTCCTGTTATTAATTTACCTGTTACTGGAATATGTCCAGGCGATAGCGTTCTTATTGATGCAGGTAACCCAGGTTCTACTTATGTTTGGAATACAGGCGAAACAACTCAAAGTATTTATGTAAATAGTGCGATAAGTTTTTCGGTAACGGTTACTAATAGTCAAGGATGCCAGTCAAGTTCTACAGGCTCTTTGAGTTGGTACCCTACACCAACTATTAGTCTTGATGATACAATTTTTATTTGTGAAGGTAGTAATGCTGTGCTTGATGCAGGTAATCCAGGTGCAAAATATTTATGGTCGAATGGCTCAACTAATAAAATTTTAAATACTTCAGTTCCTGGTCATTATACAGTTAGTATTACAAGTCAGGATGGTTGTACTGCTGTTGCTTCTTGTGATTTAATCGTTAATCCTTTGCCTTATATCGACATTTATGATACTATTATGTGTCCCGGCGATATTATTTTATTTGATGCAGGTAATGCTGGCTCTTCTTATCAGTGGTCAACTGGTACAACAAATCAAACATTATTGGTAGCTGGGCAAGGCGATTATTCTGTTACTGTTACTGATAATAATAACTGTTCAAATACTTTAGATTTTAAAGTTACTCTGATTCCTTTGCCTGAAATTAATATGGGACCTGATAGGTATTTATGTGAAATGGAACCATTTACACTTGACGCAGGCAATAAACATAGTATTACGAATTATTTGTGGAGTACAGGCGATACAACTCAAACTATTACTGTGCTGTCGCCAGGTTTGTATAGTGTTACAATAACTAATGTTTGTGGTGTCGCTGATACAAATATTTTAATTGCAATTGATGATACTTGCAGTTGGTTTATGTTTATTCCAAATGCTTTTACGCCTAATGGTGATGGTGATAATGACATGTTTAAAGTTATTACATCTGATAATGTTAAAAATTTTGAAATGAGAATTTACAATCGTTGGGGTGCTTTGCTTTTTACAACAAATGATTCTCGTAATGGCTGGAACGGTCGTTATGAAGGCGATTTGCAAATTAACGATGTATATACTTATATTATTACTTTTAATGTTAGTAACGAAAATAACCTTAGACAACGTAAAGGAATAGTTACTTTGCTTAGATAGATTTTTATATGCTAAATATTCTGGATTTTATTCCTCAGGAACTTGGTCAGTTCTTTCTGGTAATGATTTTTTCTTTAATTATTGGCTTATCGCAAAGACGCTTTCATTCAGTAAATGATGAAAAAAAATTATTTGGTACCGACAGAACATTTACTTTTATCGGTATTTTGGGATATATTTTATATATAATAGGGCAGGGGCAGTATATTTATTTTATGGCAGGAGGTGCTGTGCTTTCTGTTCTCTTAACTGTGTATTATGCTTTGAAAATTAAAGAAGCTAATGATTTTGGGTTAACTACAATATTTATTGCCTTAATTACATATTGTTTAACTCCATTATTGATTACTCAACCTTTCTGGTTGTTTTTGTTAATAGTTGTAACTGTATTGATTTTTACTGAGTTAAAAGATTCGTTTACAGTTTTTTCATCACGATTTACTAAAGATGAGTTCTTGACACTTGGGAAATTTTTGGTTATGGCTGGAGTTATTTTACCCATAGTCCCCGACGAACAGATTATCCCTTTTCTTTCAATTACACCTTATAAAATATGGCTTGCTGTTGTTGTAATATCGTCAATTTCATATTTTAGTTATTTATTAAAAAAGTTTGTATTTCAGGAATCAGGAATTTTAATTACTGGAATTCTCGGCGGTTTGTACAGTAGTACGTCAACTACTGTTATTCTTGCTCGTAAAAGTCGCGAAGCAGATAGTGATACTAACCATTATGTTGCTGCAATAATAATTGCTACTGCTATGATGTATTTGAGAATTCTTATATTGGCAGCTATTTTTAATATGGTATTATTCAAAATACTTTTACCTTGGTTTTTACTTCTAATATTATTATCAATAGCTTTAGCCATTTTTATATATATAAAAAGAAAAGATAAAAAGATGGTTCAAAAAATTATTAGTATAGATAAAAACCCTTTGGAATTTAAAGTTGCTATTATTTTTACCTTATTATTCATTGCATTATCTTTTATAACATATTATGCAATAAATGAATTTGGTTTAAATGGATTAAATATTTTATCTTTTTTAGTCGGTTTTACTGATATAGACCCATTTTTACTAACTTTATTTCAGGGTAGTGGCTATGATGTTTCCACTGTGGCTTTGGCAGGCGCAAGTATGCAAGCTATTATTAGCAATAATATTGCTAAGGCATTTTATGGATTTACACTTGGCAATAAATCGTATCGTAAACTTTTACTTATTAGTTTCTCTATTATTACAATTGTTAATGTAATTGCATTGTTTTTAATCTGATTTTTTATTACCATTCACATATTTCTTCATCAAATTCATTAAGATAAATTAAATATTTTTTATCTATGAAATAGCCCATATCAGCTAAAATATAAGCATAGTTATCTATTTGTTTTTTATTTTGTTCATTATGTTTTCCTGTTTTAAAGTCAATTATTGAAGCATTATTAGCTTTTAAAACTATTCTGTCGGGGCGGTAAACATCGCCTTTGGGTGTTATAATATCTTTTTCAATAATTATATTTTCGCCATTCGATATTATTTCTTTTATTTTATTATTTTTCTGAACTCTGATAATTAATGATTTTAATTTATCTCGTATTTCTTCATTATCAGCGTAATTATTTAAATATTCATCATAATAATTAACACTTTGATTAAAAATGTCCATATTAGCAATAATCTGATGAACTAATTTGCCCCATTCTATTTCTTTAGTTTGAAAGTTTGCATTTTTATTAATTCTTACCTTGTTTTCCCAAGCATTTGAAATAATGTTTTTGGCATATATATAATAATCTTCATTTATATGATTTGTCGAAGTATAAACAGGCTTACCTTCATCTCCAAAAATGTAAACCGATTGTTCTTTATTATAAATACCTATATTATTAAGATAAGAAACGAACATCAAATTATAATTTTTAATAATATCAGAAGTATTTGTAATATCTTTAGAGTCTTTAATATTTGATCCAGAAATATAAATTCGTTTTTCGGCACGTGTCATAACAACATATAAAACATTTAGTAAATCAAGTTTGCGTTTGTTTTGTTCTTGTTCGTACACAGGTTTATATGATGTAGTTTCCATTTCTGATTTGCTAGGAATAAGTGCTATTTTGAGTTTGTTGAGTTCTTCTTCATTAGTATCGACCCATAGCATATCGGTTTTATTGGAATTATTATAATAAGGAAATATAACAATTGGGAACTCAAGCCCTTTCGATTTGTGAATTGTCATAACCCTTACAGCATTCATTTCATCGGGCAGTTCAATTGATAATTTATTTTGTTTTTCTTCCCAATAAATTAGAAAACTCATCAAACTACCTTTATCAGCAACCGAAATATCTAAAACTACTTCTAACAAAAATTGTAAAAATGGATCAGGCGTATCAGCAAGCATAAAAGTTCTTATCAACTCTTCAAACATATCGTAAACAGGCAATGTTTTTAATTTATTTAACGATATATTTATATTGTTAATATTAAGAATTTGTAAAAAATGTTTTTTTGTTAAATTATCTGCATTAAAAATATTGCCATTAACATTATCGGGATAGCGAGTAATAATATTTTCTGAAATTAGATATTGTAAAGCGGCTGCGCAGGCAATTTTATTATAATTATCATCAATAAATTTTACAATGTTAATAAGAAATCTGACTTTTGATGAATTTTTAATTAGCAACGATTCGGACGAAACAACATTAATACCAGCTTCAAGCAAAAATGAGGCAATACAGGAAGCATTGCTGTTGTCTCTAACTATTACTGCAATATCTTTATATTGAAAACCGTCTTCAATACATTTAATAATATTATTTTTAATAGTATCTTTTTGTAATTCTTTAATTTCATCGGCAGTTAAATCGGACGACATAAACTCAATTTCAACTCTGCCTCCTGTTTTTAAAGGATTATAACCCTGAACTATTTCTTTATAAATATTTTTATATGTATCGGGTAAAAAATCTTTTAAATAATTGAAAAAATTATTGTTAAAACTAATTATTTCTTTACACGACCGATAATTATTGTTTAATATTTGTTCTTTAAAATGAATTTTAAGATTTTGTTCTCTTTGCTTAAGTAAAATATCGTTATTGCTCCCCAGTATTGAAGGTAGAGCTGCAAACTGTTCAACTTCGCCGTTACGCCAACGATATATAGCTTGCTTGCCGTCGCCTACAATCATATTAAAATGACCTTCGGCAAGTGAGTTTTCAATAAGCGGCAGTAAATTAAGCCATTGAAGAACCGATGTATCCTGAAATTCATCTATAAGATAATGTTTGTAATAAGAACCTAATCGCTCATATATATAAGGTACAGGTTCTTTAAGAACTATATCTGCTATACGTTTATTAAATTCAGAGATATGCACTATATTTTCTTCCTGCCTTATTTCTTCAAATACTTTTTCAACTTCTGACAATAAAGCTATTTTATATATGTTGCCAATTAATATATTATAAAAATTGTGTTTTAAAAAATCATTTGAATTATATATAATGTAAATTTTATTTATAATATTTCTTAATTGGTCTATAATGTTATCAATTTTATAGGCAGTATTTTCGTCTGTGCTTTTAGTGTACCAAACATCTTCTTCAATGGTTCTTAATACATAAGAATTTAGTTTATCAACAAATATCCTATTAGAAAGTTTTTCAAAAACACCTGCAACACCAGTTGATTTTCTAAAAAAATCATCAATGTCAAGTTCAGCACTTTTAATTATGTTGTAGGCTTCCTTACCAAGATCAAATAAAGTATTTTCAAAATTTTTTATAAAAATGTGAATATTTTTTCTAATTTCCACATAATCTGCAAGTTCAAGTTTTGATGCCGATAATTTGATTTGAGAATTTTCTTTAAAAAGTATCTTAGCAAAGTTTGAAAGTTCATTTTCTATGTTCCAGTTTTTTTCATTGTCTGTAAGCGATAATGAATATTCAACTAAAAAACGAGTGAGAATATCGTCGCTACCGGCTTTGTTAATAAGCAGTTTTACTGCTTTTTTTACAGTATTATCCTCGTCAAGTTCTACATTAAAGTCGTGCGATAAATATAAGTCGGATGCAAAAAATCTTACAATACTATGCACAAAACTGTCGATAGTACTTACTGAAAAGTCGGAATAATTGTGAAGTATATATGAAAGTGCCTGTTTTGCTTTTTGTGGTAAATAAGCAAATTCAGTAAAATTAATTTTTTTAAGTTCAGCCGACATTCCTGGCATTATTTTGTCGACAACAGCTTCATCACAAACACCCTGAACCTGAGCTAATCTTGCAATATCTCTCAATATTCTGCTTTTCATTTCGTTAGCAGCTTTATTAGTGAATGAAATTGCTAAGATTCTGGAAAAATTTTTTGGATTTATTATGATAAGTTTAACATATTCTCTAACTAAAGCAGTAGTTTTGCCCGAACCTGCTGAAGATTTGTAAACAGTGAAGTTCATTTTGTCTTATTAATTTTTTATATGAAATATTTATTCAAATGTAATAATTTTTATGTATTTTAAAAAAATGTCAATGCGTGAAATTGAGCGTTTTCAACTAAAAAAACAATTAATTAAAATGTAATATATAATTTTACATTATATTTATTCTTCGGCAAGAGGCAAAGTAAAAATAAAAGTGCTGCCGTTATTTTCTTCGCTAATAACATTAATGTTACCTCCAAGGCGTTCAACAAATTCGCGGCATAATAATAAGCCAAGCCCGCTACCTTTTTCATATTTTGTCCCAAAAGTAGTTTGAGCAGTTTCTATGCGAAATAGGTTCTTTTGATTTTCTTCAGATATCCCAACTCCTTTATCTATGACCTGTATTTCAGCATATTCTCCTACTTTTCTAGCTATTATCGAAATTTCTTGTCCTTGATATGAATACTTACTAGCATTTGAAATAAGATTTCGTAATATTGTATCAGCCATATTTCTGTCGGCATAAACCATAATCTTATCATTAAGCTGTTTATTGATACTTAGTTCTTTTTCTTTAAATACTGAAGCAAAAAGGCTTAAGCTATCGTCAATTAAATCGCTTAAATTTATATTTAAAGGTCTGGGGTTAATTTTTCCTGTTTGAGAACGCGACCATTGTAACAAATTCTCTAACAAATTATTTATTTGAGCAACACTTCCCGAAAATTCATCTATCATTTGCGATAAATCTTCTTTTGAAAATTTGTCTAAATCTTTTTTTAGCAATTTAGCAAAGCTAACTATTGTGGCAAAGGGACTACGCAGGTCGTGCGAAATAATTGAAAAGAACTTATCTTTAGCCGTATTGGTTTCAATAAGTCTTTCTTCCGATTTACGCAATTTAATGTTGATTTGCAAAAGTTCCTTATTAAGATATTGTTCCCTCTTTTTTTGAGTTTCTAAATCAGAGTTCAGCTTAATAAGTTTGGCATTCTTTTCAATAATCTCATCTTTTTGTTGTTTCAGCAATTTGTTTGTTCTTCTAATAATAATTAATCTGTTTAGCATTAAAATAAGCACTGTTGTTACTAATGCAATTACTGATATTAAAAAAACACGCTCAGCTCTTTGATTCTTTAAATTTAATTTATTGATTTCATTATTCTTTTTTAATATATTAATCTGATTTTCTTTAGACTCTAAAACATAGCGAGCTTCAATATTACTTAAAAGTATCTTATTTTCTATTTTTGCAATAGAATCTTTTGTATCAAAGAACTCGCGTTGATATTCATAAGCTTTTTGGTAATTTCCAACTTTTGATGCAATATAGCCTAATTTTTTTCTAGCTTCTTTAGCTATATATAAATTATTAGCTTTTAATGCATTATTTAAACTATTAATTAAGTATTCCTCTGCCTTAGCGTTATCGTTTAATTGTGATTTTAATTCACCCAAATTATAAAAAGCTTCTGCTATTCCGCTATAATTATCCGTTTCGACTGCAGCTTCTTTGCTCCTCAAAAAATATTCTTCAGCTTTAGCGTAATTACCAGCTTCTTTGCTACTAACACCAGCACAAAGATAAAGATGTGGAATTATTCTTTTTATGTTAAACGCTTCAGATGTGTTTGCAGCTCTTAAATAATAGTTTAATGACTTTTTGTAATCACCAGTTAAATCATATAATTGCCCTAAATAATAATTTGTAACTATTATTCCTTGAGTTTTGTCTATTTTTTTATATGTTTCGAGGGCATCAAGAAAAACAATTATTGCATTTTCATAATCACCTTTTTCCTTATTAATAATTCCGAGTAAGGTTAAATATCTTGACGATGTAATGTTATCATTTGATTTTTTGGCAATTTCAATTCCTTTATTCAAATATTTAATTGCTCTGTCATAATTTCCCAAATTAAATAAAACATAACCAGCATAACCATAAATTTTGTAATAATTTGAATCATTATAAAAAATTTTATTTGCAAAGTCATAAAAATTCTTAATACTTTTACTGTCAAACCCCATTTGTTTTAGTTCCCATATCATCTTAATATTACCTATAGTTTTTGCAATATTAGATCTGTCGTTTAATGAGAAATAAATATCAAGTGCCTTTGCAAACTCAAATTTTGCGTTATCAAACATTGCCTGAGACGACAAAATACTTCCTGCTTTTCTGTGTTCTTTGGCTTCTTTGTTATCAATCTCAAGTTTAGAGTAAATGTTAATTGCTTCTGTGTTATGGTAAATTGCCAACATATAATCGCCGAGTATATTATAGTTATTAGCTAAAACAGAATTAGCTTTTGCCTCACCATATAAATAATTTTGTTTATTGCTTAGTTTAAGTGCTTTTTCGGCAAACATAATAGATTTATGAGGGTTCTCGAAAGAATATCTTTCCGCGAGTTTTAAAAAATTATTTACATCGCCTGTATCAATTACAGTTTTATTTATTAAACCTTCAAAATACTGGGCCGATAATGTATGTTGAAGTAATAACACAAATATTATTAATACAATTCTTTTCATTATGATTCTAATTTATTTTCAAAGGTATAGAATTTATTTTGTAGGTTTATTAATTTGATTAAAGGCATAATTGATTTATTTTTAATACTATATAAAATAGTAAATACCTAATTATTAATTTAATATTTGAAATCCTCATTTGCATAAAATTTATTAGACATAAAATTAACACTTTTATTATAAATACAAGCAAAAAAAGTTTTTATGTATTAATATTTATTGAAAAATATTATGTATTTATCATTAAAAAATATTTAACATAAACTTAACATTAGCCAGTATAAATTTATTATTCAATGTTATAATTTCGCTGAATTAAAATTTAATAATTATTACAAATAAACAATTTAAAATTTAAATATAATGAAAATTGATTCAATTTTTCAGGTATTTGTACCCAAAGACAGGAAGTTTTTTCCATTATTTGAAAAAAGCGCCGAAAACATTGTTAAGAGTGCTATACTTCTCAATAAAATGTTATTGATTGAAGATATTAATCAGCGAAATGCGATAATTGATGAAATTAAAGAAGTTGAAAAAGCTGGTGATGAAATTACACACACAATTTTTGATGAGTTAAATCATACTTTTATTACACCTTTCGACAGGGAAGATATCCACCGACTTACAGCAACTATGGATGATGTACTTGATTTAATAAATAGTTCGGCTCAGCAAATTAAGTTATACAAAATTGATAAGATACCCGGTGAATTTGTTCAAATGTCTGAATTGATTTTACAAGGTGCAAGGGAAATTAAAAACGCTGTTTGTGATTTAAGAAATCTAAAAAAAGCTTCACAAATTAAAAAAGCATGTATCAGAATTAATGAAATTGAGAACCTTGCTGATGATGTTTATAATTTTTCGATTTCTGATTTGTTTGAAAATGAAAAAGATGCTATTAAACTGATTAAAATCAGAGATATATTAGCTTCATTAGAAAGTGCAACTGACTTTGCAGAAGATGTTTCTGATGTTTTGAAAACTATTATTGTAAAACAAGCATAATATTTAAGATATGCTTACATTAGTTATTATAATCGTTGTTATAGCCCTCGCTTTCGACTTCCTAAACGGGATGAATGATGCGGCTAATTCTATTGCTACTATAGTATCAACTAAAGTATTATCACCTTTTGCGGCTGTTGTTTGGGCTGCTTTTTTTAACTTTGCTGCTGCTTTTATCTTCGGTCATCACGTTGCCGAAACTATAGGGAAAGGAATAGTTGAACCTAGTGTTGTTGACGCTTATCTTATTCTTGCAACTCTTTTGGGCTCAATATTTTGGGTCTACACATGTACTCATTTCGGACTTCCTATAAGTGTTAGTCACGCTCTTATTGGTGGTTTAATTGGTCCAGCATTAATAAAAGTAGGTCCTTCTGCAATTTTTGCTTCTGGTGTTATTAAAGTTTCTGCTTTTATTATACTTTCTCCATTAATTGGGATGATTTTAGGCTATTTGTTAATGGTGCTTGCACTTTGGATATTTAGAAAAACGTCACCTTATAAGGTAGATTCAATTTCTAGAGTTCTGCAGTTAGTATCTTCGGCAGTATTTAGTTTGGGACATGGAAGTAACGATGCTCAGAAAACTATGGGTATTATTGCTGTCCTTTTATATAGTACTGGATATATGGAAGGTGGTTTTCATAT
>CAZDEU010000017.1:0-28017 GCA_964504265.1 uncultured Bacteroidales bacterium | reverse complement strand
TTTAAGAGATAATTAAGTTGTTATATTATAAATTTGTTACACTTGGCTTAATGTTAATTATATAATAATCAATTGCATGAATCTTTTGTATTTACAATTAATATACTCCCTAATGTAACTTCAAATTCACCATTTACTTCAAAATTTTCGCAGTTAATAAATATGCCACTGTTGTTATTAACTAAAACACTATAACCTAAAGGTATTTGTACATTATTAGCAATATATGATTTGTTGTTAGTAAAGATTGTAATATTTTCTAAAATATTATAAAAATAACAATTTTTGTAACGTAACATTTCATTTTCAATTGTCCAATGAGTTCTTCCAAGTTGTAATGGTGTAATAGCATCGTCTCCTGTGTAATCCATTTGATTATTTGTACAATTTACTCCACCACCCCAACCGCAGCAGGGGTCAAAGCCAAAATTTGTAATTATTTCTCCTCGAGTAGGTGTATCAGAACAGTAATCTTCCTGATTATTATTACAAGCTCCACCATTATACAGCATTGTATGATATAAACTAAGATTATGTCCAATTTCGTGATTTATCATACCACTAAAGACCCATAAAGCATTATCGGGGTTGTGTCGCTCAAATATCCTTCCCAAGCTCCTTTTATGACTACATATCTATTTGATGACATATTTGCCATGCCACCACCAATGCCGTTATTAGTATGGTTTAGGAACAAATTAATCGCATCTTCTGCTGTTTCACTATATAATGTAGGTGCATTGTAAGAAAAAGTGTAAAAATAATTATCTTCATGGAAGAAAACTCCACTTAGAATGTATTGATATTTACGAGGTAATACTACAGTGCTATTACCAGGAGGCATTTTCATTTTATAATTGGCTGAAAGTCGCTCGTTTGCTTTATTAATTAAATCATTTGCATATTCATATCCAGTATAATCAGAGTTGCCATTACCATCATTAACTTTTGTAAAATTACCAGGGTAACCTAAAGACCCTTGTTCTTTTAACATAAAGTGAACATTAATGCGAATATACTTAATAGGTGTATCTTCGCCAGGTATATAATTATTTGCATCGGGTATATTGCCTGTAGTTCTAGGGTTAATAATACTACAATCAAATTGACTATATATTTCACTAGTTAAAAAAAATAATGTAAAAAGTATGAATATTTTATTGCCCATAATTTTAATGTTTTATAATTTTAAAAAATTCTCTATAATCATTTTCTAAAATACATTCTAAAAGATAAATTCCACCTTTATAATGTTTTAAATCTATTACAAAATTATCAAGCATTGGATTAGCTTGAAAAATTAATTTACCACAATAACTATATAGTTTAATATTTTCAATCTTTTTTGATATTATATTTGTGTGAATATTTAAAAAATCGTTGGTTGGATTAGGGTAAACATTAACATTAATTTCACTTGTTGAGATGTTTATTCCTGTTTCTGTATTAATGCAAGAATCACAATCTATATTAATAAAATGTGTATCCCAATAGCAACTTCTATAATATATATCGTTATCAATATAACAGCGTAATCCATTCCATCCAAATTCGTCAACCATTGAACATTGAGGGTTAAATATAAATGAAGGGTTGTTTGCCATACAAAAATTATCATACCCAATTTTTTCAAGTATTGTAAAAGAAACAGTATCAATTATACCTTGCCATGGATTTGCATAATAGTAAATACCTTTAACCTTTTGAATTTTTAGATTAATGCCGCTGACATTTACAGTTTGAATTGAATCAACAATTAGTGGTGAAACAGAATCACACATAATGCTGTTTAAATTTATTGCTATAGTGTCGCCTACATTTAATGTAAAATCATACATTAAATTGAAAGAATTATTATTATAATAATATACTTTTGAGTTTTCTTCCATAAGTATTAAATAACTTGATGAAATAATATTCCCCAAATAATTAACTGTTTTTCTTTCAATAAGTTTTGATGGTTTTGTGTCAACCAAAGTATCTGCTATCACTGTATATTTTATATAACCATGTGCTGAATAATCAGTTAATTCCTGCAAATTATAATACCAGCTAGCATCAACAGGATACCACGTTTGCGATTTAACGACAAAAGGTATGAAAGCAATAATTATTAATATTATTTTCATGTGTTTTAAAAAAAGATGAAATTATCAATTACCAAAAATTAAAAATAGCATTAATACAAAAAGCTAAGCAAAATACCAGCAGCAACAGCACTTCCAATAACACCTGCAACGTTTGGTCCCATAGCGTGCATTAAAAGATGGTTTGATTTATCGTATTGCAAACCAGTAATTTGAGATACCCTTGCCGCGGCTGGAACTGCTGATACACCAGCATTTCCGATTAAAGGATTAATTTTATTTCCTTTTTTTAAGAATAAATTAATTATTTTACAAAACATAACACCGCCAAATGTTGCAATTATGAAAGATATAGCACCAAGTGCAAATATACCAATAGACCTTGTAGTTAAAAAAGTTGTAGCTTGAGTAGAAGCACCAACGGTTAATCCAATTAAAATTGTTACAATGTCAATCAAAGGACCTTTGGCAGTTTCAGCAAGGCGATTAGTAACGGTACTTTCTTTAAGCAAATTTCCTAAAAACAACATTCCAAGTAAGGGAAGCCCGCTGGGGACAATAAAGCAAGTAAGTAGTATTCCTGCGATAGGAAAAAGAATTTTCTCAATTTTAGAAACAGCTCGTGGCGGTTTCATTTTAATAAGTCGTTCTTTTTTAGTGGTCAGCAATTTCATAACTGGTGGCTGTATAACAGGCACCAGAGCCATATAAGAATATGCCGATACAGCGATAGCTCCCATTAATTCAGGTGCCAATTTTGAGGATAAGAAAATAGCAGTTGGTCCATCGGCCCCGCCAATAATTGCAATAGCACCTGCCTGAGCGGGGTCAAATCCAATTAATAAGGCTATTATATAAGCACCAAATATTCCCAATTGAGCTGCAGCACCAACAAGCATAAGTTTAGGATTTGAAATTAAAGCAGAAAAGTCGGTCATTGCTCCAATACCAAGAAATATAAGAGGAGGATAAACACCTTTGATGACGCCGAAATACAAATAATTAAGTACACTTCCTTCCTCATAAATTCCAATTTCTAATCCAGGGAAAAAAGGTATATTGCCTATAATCATTCCAAAACCGATAGGTACGAGCAATAGTGGTTCAAACCCTTTAGTAATGGCAAGAAAAATAAAAATCACTCCAACAGCAATCATCGCAATATGCCCAAAAGTCATATTAGCAAAAGAAGTATAACCTAAGAACTGCTGTAGTTGATGAATTAAAAAATCAAAAAAACCGCCGGAAAATTCCATAATTAATCTCCTATTACTAATAATACATCGCCTTCCAAGACTGATTCGCCTTGTTTAACATTAACCGAAGATACTTTACCATCTTTGACAGATTCAATGCTATTTTCCATTTTCATAGCTTCAAGAATAATTAGTTTTTGCCCGGCTTTAACTGTATCGCCAACATTAACAAAGACCTTTAAAACTAAGCCGGGTAAAGGCGATTTAACAGCATTTGTACCAACTAATTCAGAAGGGGGGCTTGTACGTGGGGGTATTTCACTAACATCAGTTGAAGATGGATATTGCGACCTCACAAGTTTAGGAGTTTTAGCCGGTTTAAAACTTTTATCAACTTCAACTTCATAAGCTGTACCATTAACTTGCACCACAGCTTTGCCACCTTCAACATTTTCTATCTGAACATCGTAATCGTTACCATTAATTTTGAACTTATATTTTTTCATTTATTAATACTTTTATTTATCATACAAATATTCAACAAATTTTTACCAGTTTTTTTTATTAAACTGCCTTAATCCGTAAATTTTAGAACTCCAAGGTGAGTAATTTCGAGAAACTCTAGTAATAGTTAATACAGTATTTTCTTCGTCGTGCAGTTGTTCGGAATAAAGATGAAGAGCCATAGCAATAGCAGTAGCAACTTCGCCTGTTGTATCACCTTTAATGATAGCAGCTTCTTTAATTTTACCCTTCTTAATCAGTTTAGCTTTCTTTAAATCCAAAGAATATATCTTAGCAATGTTTTTAAAAACAACATATAATATTATTAAAGACCCAAAAACCACAGTCATAGCTATAATTGACATCCCAATGCCAGTAGGGTCGTGCTTTTTAAACACTTCGCCAGTAGGAACTATAACAGATTTAAGGTTTTCAAAACCAGGTGATGCAGATTTGCCAGCAATCCATGTTTCACCACCATCAGATTGTCTTGCATAAGAAACATCAGCAATAGCATTATGAGGAATTGTAACACTGTCAATAATAGTTTTACCATTAGATTCAACGAGGGCAATAAAACGAGTTGCTTCAGTTATTTTAAAATCGGTGTGTAGCACACCCTGAGATATGTCGCCGTCGGCCCACAATATAAGATAACCTCTTTGATGTAAGACTGTTGTTGGAGAGATTTTAGGAATTAAAAATTTATCTAATTTATGAGGATCATCGGTAATGTACAAACCGCCTAAGCTAACAGAGTTATAAGCAGTATTAAAAATTTCGATCCACGGAGCTTTTAATCCTTTTTCGTTAGTAATTCCATTTTCGTTAACAATTAATATTTCATTAATTCTCAAATCCTGTTGGGTTTGTGAAAAGCATACAAAAGAAAAAGCCGACGAATAAATTAATAATAAAGATATAATTATATTTTTTACAAATAAATTCATTTCTGTATATATATTTTAAAGAGGAATATTAGAATGTTTTTTAGGAGGGTTCAAATCCTTTTTAGTTGCAAGAGCTTGTAAGGCTCTAATAATTCTGAATCTGGTATTACGGGGTTCAATAACATCGTCAATATAACCATATTTAGCAGCAACATAAGGATTTGCAAATTTCTCTCTGTATTCTTTTTCCTTTTTTTCGAGATATTTCATTTTATCTTCCTCGCTTGCAATAACTGATATTTCTTTACTTTCAAGAACTTCAATAGCACCTTTGGGGCCCATAACAGCAATTTCTGCTGAAGGCCAGGCATAATTAATATCGCCTCTGAGATGTTTTGAACTCATAACATCGTAAGCACCACCGTAAGCTTTTCTCAGAATAATAGTAATTTTTGGAACTGTTGCTTCGCCATAAGCGAACATCAATTTAGCACCGTGCATAATAATACCGCCATATTCCTGAGCTGTGCCGGGCAAAAATCCAGGAACATCTACAAAAGTTATAATAGGAATATTAAAAGCATCACAGAATCTGACAAATCTGGCTCCTTTGCGTGAAGAATTGATATCAAGCACACCTGCAAGGTAATTTGGCTGATTTGCTACAACACCAACAGGTTGACCATTCATACGTGCAAAGCCAACAACAATATTTTTTGCATAATGTTCGTGAATTTCAAGGAATTCCGAATAATCAACAATAGAATGAATTACATCTTTAACATCATAAGGTTTATTAGGATTGTCGGGGATAATATAGTTCATAGCATCGTCGAACCTATCAATAGGGTCGTTGCAAGCTATAATAGGTGGGTCTTCGAGATTATTTTGCGGCAGATAGCTAATTAATTTTCTGATAAGCAATAATCCTTCACGTTCAGTATCAGAAACTATATGAGCAACGCCAGATTTAGATGCGTGAACGTGCGAGCCACCAAGTTCGTCAACAGTAACAACTTCGCCAGTAACAGTTTTAACAACTTTAGGTCCGGTAACGAACATATAGCTGTTCAGCTTGTTCATAATAATAAAATCGGTTAAAGCAGGAGAATAAACGGCACCACCGGCGCATGGTCCAAAAATAGCAGATATTTGAGGTATAACGCCCGAAGCCATAATATTTCTCTGGAAAATTTCGGCGTATCCACCAAGACTTTTAACACCTTCTTGAATACGAGCGCCACCACTGTCGTTAATTCCAATGACAGGAGCACCGGCTTTCATAGCTTTATCAAGCACTTTACAAATTTTTTGTGCATAAGATTCCGATAAGGAGCCACCAAAAACAGTAAAATCCTGTGAAAAAACAAATACCAATCTGCCGTCAATAGTACCATAGCCTGTTACAACGCCGTCGCTAAGATAAATTTCTTTATCCAATCCAAAGTCGTGACTACGGTGAGTAACAAACATGTCAAATTCCTCAAAGCTACCCTCGTCGAGTAAAATTTCGACACGTTCGCGTGCAGTAAGTTTTCCTTTTTTATGCTGTGAAGCAACTCTATCGGGACCACCGCCCAATTTAGCTTTTTCTCTTTTGTCGAGAAGTTCTTTAATTTTGTCTTCTATGCCCATTTATTTAAAGGCTTTAAATTATTCATTAATATTTTCACAAAATTCAATTAACACACCATTAGCAGAAGCAGGGTGAGCAAAAGCGATATTAAGATTTTCGGCACCTTTTCGTGGTTTGCTATCTATTAGTCGTACACCTTTTTCAGATAATTCGTCAAGATTTTTTTGAAGATGTTTAGTAGCAAAAGCGATATGATGAACGCCTTCGCCTTTTTTTTCAATAAATTTACCAATAGGTCCATCAGCTTCGGTAGATTCAAGCAGTTCGATTTTAGTATTACCAAGCATAAAAAAAGCTGTTCTAACTTTTTGGTCTTTAACCTCTTCGATGTTGTAACATTTTAATCCAAGAACATTTTCATAAAAGTTAATAGATTCTTGTAAATTTTTTACTGCAATGCCTATATGTTCAATATGCGAAATATTCATTTTGTTTGATATTTATTATTAATGTGAATGGTTAAAATATTTTAAAGACATATATTTCTGGTGAAAAAGGCAAAGTTAATCAGCATTTTTGATAAGAAAAAGTAAAGTATAATAAAAAAATATATATTAGACAAATAAATAATAATTAATGTTTAAAACACATATTTATACGATATGTTTTGCTTTTTAAGACTCTTAGAGTTCCCACTCAATTTCAGTTTCCCAACCACCTTTAATTTTTATAGGTTGCTTATACAATAAAACTTTGTCGGGGCTTATTTTTTTATTATAATTTCCAGGGTCCCAACTGCCGTTTTTGTTTTCATCAATTATTGCTTTCAATTTATAATCAGATGGTTTTAAAAATTCAATTGAAATAATTTCATTATTATTAGCAATAAACTCATTAATAATCTGATTTTTCTGATTCAGCAACTGAAAAATTATTTGCTTTTTAACAGGAATATTTTTAGGTTTAAATAAAAAAACACCATAATCATTTTTTGATTTTGATTTAAAATTTACATTAAGCGTATCGTTATAATATCCTTGAATATCGGTAAAAGTTCCGGGTTCAATAAAAACTTTGTAATCATTTTCTTCTTCCCATTTATATTCAATTTCAAGAGTTCGTTTTGAAGAATCTGCAAAAAAAATTATTGGTTTAATAGTATCAGTATTATCAATAAAAAAGAGTTTATCATAATTATAGGAAATAATTGGACGAGAAAAATAAATTTTAAAATTTTCATTTAAATCGATGGGGTTTGTCGATGAAGCTGAAAAAGAAACATTTAATTTTTCAGGTTCAGTGTCGGCACCTTTTCTTTTAGTTGTCATACTTTGCGTTTTTTCAGTTATCAGACGCAAAACAATAGTGTCATCTTTTATACCTCTACAACTGAGAATTGCAGACAAAGAATCAGCTTCAACATCAGAGTACCAAATTTGTATTGTGTCGCCTTTAAAATTGGGTTCAATAATATAAGTATCATTATTCCATAAAGGGTTTAAAGGAATAAATTTAAAATTACGAACTGGAGATTTATAAATAAATTTTACAAGCCCAATGCCCGCTGAATTATATTTAAGCAATTTTTGAGATGAATCCACTTCAATAAAAGCATACAATTCGATAGGTTTAATTTTAGGCATTAACGAATTGGATGTATCGAGCTGTAAACTATCTTTTTTTATATTTTTATGAATAAAATAAGAACTAAGCAATGTGTCAGCAAAGGCAATTTTTTCATTAGGTAAATCATACAAATAATTATCGTTACCGTCATTCAAAGCAAAGATTTTAAATTTTCCTGAAGGAATATTATTAAAAGTAAAAATGCCGGCATCGTTCGATTTGGCAATAAAATCGGGCATTGTGCTTAGAGGTAAAGAATCAACATTATTCTTATAAAGAAAAACGCTAACATCTTTAACAGGTTCAAGGGTAAAAGCATCAATCACCTTTCCAGTAAGCGATAAAGAGTCAATAAAATCGCCAGTTGAAAAAACATATTGAAAATCAGGTAATGTATTAGCTTCAGTAATATCAATAATAGAGCTACCAAACGAAATATTGTAAGTAGTATTTGGTTTGAAGTTTTGATTTAACTGAATAATAACACTTTTACCTCTTGCAATAGCTTCAGGCTTTTCGGAGACAGGCGGTGAAATAAGCATTTTATTAGTAGCATCTTTTAGTCTTACAAACTCATCAAACCAAATTTTAAACGAATTTTCACTAAAATTAACTGAATTTTGAGGAGGTTCAAATTTTACTGGTACAGGTGGCATAATATCTCTTGGACCACCTTCAGGTGCAACAATATTAGCACACCTAATGGATATTATCGCAATAACAATAACATATATAATATTTAAATACTTTGTATTTATTAATTTCATTTTTTATACATCTTATATTTAATATTTGTAGATATATTTCTAATAAAAAATAAAGCAGAAAATTTTATGCAAATATGCAAAAGATTGAGAACTTAACAAAATTAGAGAAATTTGGATTTATTACATAAAAACACCTTAAGCCTATCAGATAAAGGATTTATAAACATAAGCAGTAAACATAAATAAAAAATTAAAAAAAAATTAAAAAAAAATTTGCACAACAGTTTTTTTTATATCTTTGCAAATAGTTTTAAAAAAGGTCCGGTAGTTCAGCTTGGTTAGAATACGTGCCTGTCACGCACGGGGTCGCGGGTTCGAGTCCCGTCCGGACCGCAGAAAAGGGAACGAGAAACACAGTTAAAACGCTGTCTTTCGTTCCCTTTCGCTTTGTTAAGGACTTTAACAAAAAAACAAAAGACATCAAAAAATGATGTAAAATATTTGAAGTTAGAATACAAAAAAGTGCTATTGTTTTAGTTATTTTTAATAACTATGTAAGCTAACAATAAAATTTTTGTATAAAGATTATTACTTTTTCTTATGGTTGGACATTAAAACCAAACAAATTTCAACCAGCAAAACATAGTGCTAAATTAATAAATCAATTTATCATATAAATACCGCATAATTGATTTCCGTAAAATTCTATGTTAATCAATTTTTAACTGTAAGCCACCCTTTTTGTATCTAACAACAGTGCATATAATATTTTCATTTTCAGAATATTTTTTAAAAATATCCTCATCAATCTTATCGAAATAAACGTGGGCATCTTTGCCAAATTTATCTTTTACAACAAGTACATTACGTTTTTCGCCAAAATGTCCATTTTCTTCAATCCATCCTTTAACACAAAATTCATATTTATTCTCAATTTCATAAAATGGATTAAAAGGCTCTAAAATAATATTGCTGTATTTGTCAATATCAATTACAAAACAATTAATTTCATCGCCTAATTGAAAATCGAAATCATTATAATTATCTGTATTAATATAATGCTTACTTCCATCAACATTATCAATTACAGCAAAAAAAGACATACCCTTGGCATTAGTTATTTTGTCAATTATTTTACATTTTATCACATTATCCTTATACATTGCAACATCTTTTAGCGAAAGCAAAGGAATTCCTTTTTTAATTCTAATAACATAACAATTTAAATAGTCGGGAGTATTTTTCTGAATATTACAAACAACATTAATTTTATTTTTAAGAACATCTTCAACAATATAGCCATGTATGTCAATATCATAAATATTTTTTTCAGAAAAAGTATCTATAACTTTAAAATCATATTTTTGGTTTGACACATAAACAGGGTGTTTGGGTTCTAAAAATATTTTGCCATTACAATTAATTTTGTCGATACGACAATTTATAACAGAATCCTTTTTAATATTATAATTTTCGTAATATGATTTTCTCATCATGTATCTGTTGCCTGCTGGGCTTTCTAACAAAAAATATTCATTATTATCGTTTAACACAATTACTCTTATAACTTTAAAGTCAAGCATTTGACCTTCAAAAAACTTTTCCTGCTCAATATTGTTCATGTTTATTTTTTATTTATTAATTTCACAAATAAATATTTTGTCAAATTTAGTTGTTCGCAAAATTGGAAATTTCATAGTTAAATACAATATAATTACAATCTGACAGCCGATTTAATTCCACTAATTTTTAGCATTTTCTTCAAAATTAATTCCAGTTTATCAGACGAATTAACAGAAAGAGAAATACGCCCCGTAAATATTTCGTTTTTCGATTGTATTTCGAGCGAGTGCATATTAGTATTGAGTTCAGTTGAAATTAATTTGGTTATATCGTTTAAAATGCCAACTCTGTCGTAACCAGAAACTATAATTTGTGCAATAAACACTCCATCGGTTTTGTTGGTTTTCCATTTAGCACCAATAATTCGATAAGGATATTTATCAATTAGATTATTAATATTAGGACAACTTTTTCTATGAATTTTTATGCCCCCACTAACAGAAATAAACCCAATTACCGAATCGCCATAAATAGGTTTACAGCATTTAGCAAAGCTGTATTTTATATTGTCGGGAGCTTGTGAAATTTCGAGGGTTGAACTGCCTGAAAAAACTTTTTGTACAAATCCCTGTTCGTCTTCATTAAATTTAGTTTCATCAACAGAAACAGGCTTTTCGTACTTGTCAATAAGTTCTTTAATTTCAGTCAGATTAATTTCTTCTTTAGCAATTCTCTGAAAAAAATCATTAGCAGTTTTAATTTTATAATATTTTAATAACCAATTGATTATATCGTCAGAAAAATTAATTTTCCAATTTTTAATTTTTCTTTCAAATATTTCTTTACCGTTTCCTGCAAGTTTAAACTTTTCTTCATTAAGAATTTTTCGGATAGCGTTGCGTGCTTTAGAAGTTTTGACCCATTTAAACCAAGCCTGATTAACATTGCGGTTTTTGCCGGTAATAATTTCGACTTTATCACCATTAGACAAAACTTGTTTTAAAGGCACTGTACGGCCATTAATTTTAGCTGTATAGGCAGAAGCCCCAATATTTGAGTGAATATCGAAAGCAAAATCAAGTACAGTAGCACCTGATGGCAATTTTTTCAAGTCGCCTTGTGGAGTATAAACAAAAATATTATTAGAATATAATTTAAACTTAACTGTTTCGAACAAATCATCATCATCAATATCTTTACTATTAATAATTTCTCTTATTTCGGCAAATCGTTTTTCAATATTTTTATCTTCTTTACCGCCTTTATACCGCCAGTGTGCAGCAGGTCCTTTTTCGGCAATTTCGTCCATTCTTTCTGTACGTATCTGCACTTCAACCCAATTACCTTCAGGGCTTAAAACTGTTGTATGTAAAGACTCGTAGCCGCTTGCCCGAGGAATGCTTATCCAGTCTCTGAGTCTGTCAGGGTTTGGCTGATAAACATCAGTAACAGCCGAATAAGCTTTCCAACACTCTGATTTTTCAAGTTCTTCAGGGCAAGAAATAATGATACGAATAGCAAAAATATCAAAGACCTCCTCAAAAGGAACAGCTTGTTTCTTCATCTTCAACCAAATAGAGTAAACCGATTTTGTTCTCCATTTTATAATATATTTAAGATTATAATTATCAAGTTTGGGTTTAAGAGGAGAAACAAATTTTTTAATAAAAAGCTCTCTTTCTTCGTTTGAATCCTTGAGTTTTTTGATAATATTATTATATTCTTGTGGATGAGTATATGCAAGAGCAAGGTCTTCCATTTCCGATTTAATATTATACAAACCTAAGCGATGCGACAGAGGAGCATAAAGATAATTAGTTTCGAGAACATATTTTAATTTAACAATATCGGGATAATTATGTAAATTTCTGAGTTGATATAAACGTTCAGCAATTTTAACAAGAACAATTCTCACATCATCGGCAAGCGAAATAAGAAAAGTTCTGTAATAAACAGGTTGAATATGAGCTTTTTCGGTTTGTAAATCTGCTACTTTATTTAATGAATTAATAAAATTAAACACAGATTCATCAAAAGAGTTTATAATAAATTCTTTAGATATAAAAGAGTTTTTAAAGGGTAAAGAAAGCAAAAATGCAGATATGATATTTAATCTTGGAGAAATAGTTTCAATAATAAGAATAATCTTCCCAAGAATTTCATCTGAATTATCATTACATTTATCTAAATAGTCGCATAATATGTCAATAGATTTTTTAAATTTCCGTAAATCGTTTTCAGATTCATCATTATAAAACTTAGCAAGTTTTAAAAGCTCAACTTTATATTTATCAACAACATTTTGCATATTACCATTCAACTACAAACTTCCTAATTCCACGAATGCTTCGCCAATATTATTAATAATATCGCTGGCAATAACAGATATTTCGCCAAATTTGTTAGCAGCAATATCGCCTGCTTTTCCGTGTATCCAAACGCCTAACAAGCAAGTTTCAAACGAAGAATAAGATTGAGCTAACAGACCTGTTAAAATACCTGTAAGCACATCGCCGCTTCCTGCTGTAGCCATACCAGGGTTACCAGTTGAGTTAAACCAGATTTTTCCTTCGGGAGTACTAACAGAAGTGTTTGCGCCCTTAAGAACAACATAAACATTATATTTTTGAGAAAAAGCCGACTGCATTTCGAATTTTTCAATATCGTCGTTATACTGTCCTACAAGACGAATAAATTCTTTTGGATGAGGGGTTAAAATTGAATGTTTTGGTAAAAAAGAAAGCCAAGTAGGGTTTTGAGCTAAAATATTAATAGCATCAGCATCAATCACCATAGGTTTTTGATAATTTTGCAAAAGGAATTTAAGCATAGACGCTGTTTCATCGTTTGTACCAATGCCAGGTCCGATTCCAACAGCATTAAAATTTTCTTTAAAATTAAATGGTGCTACATAATTTTCATTTTCATCAACCGAGACCATAGCCTCAGGAATGCTTGTTTGCATAATCTGATAAGCACATTTAGGGATTCTAACAGTTAATAAGCCAAGCCCGGCTCTTAAACAAGCTTTGGAAGCCATTACAGCAGCACCAATTTTTCCATAACTACCAGCCAGCAAAAGGGCATGTCCGTAAGTACCTTTATGAGAAAAGCGTTTTCTTGCTCTGATTAAACTATTAATATCGTGTTTTTCAACGTAATAATAATTGCTGGGGCAAGATGCAATAAAATCTTTATTAAGCCCAATGTCAAGAACAAGCCAACGACCGACAAAAGTGCCATTTTCAGAAAAGAAAAATGATAATTTGGGGCATTGAAAAGTAAGGGTAAAATTAGCATGAACAATAGCGTTTGAGTCGCCTGCCATACTTTTAATATCCCATAACCCAGAAGGTAAATCAATAGAAACTACTGTATTATTGTTTTTATTGATATCTTCAATAATATCTAAAGCGAGACCAGTAACATTTTTAGAAAGTCCACTACCAAACAAGGCATCAACTACAATAGCGTTTTCGGGATATTGTAGCAAATCTTCTTTAACATCGCTAATAATATAGACAATTGCAAGGTTTTGTTTTTTAATTCTTTCGTAGTTCAAATTAAATCCATCGGAATATTTTACTGAATCGAGGCAATAAACAATAACTTTGTAGTCATATTCGCACAATAATCGCGCAATTACAAGACCATCGCCACCATTATTGCCAGGTCCACAAAACACAACAAAAGGAACAGAGTTGTTCCATTGTTGTTTTAAAAAATCAACACATTTAGCAGCGGCTCTTTCCATTAATGCATCATCTGAAATAGGTTCATTTAACATAGTGAACTCATCAGCTTCACGTATTTGTTCGTTACTTAATATTTTCATTTTATGAATATTTTAAAAAGATAATTAATCAAAATAATAATTGTATTTGCAATAAATAAAAATTTAAGGATATTAGCTCCATTCTTAATTTTAAAAATAATATGTAATAATAGAAATATAAACATAAAAATAATAGGAATAAGAGCTGGGTAAAGTTTAATACTTTCGCAAATATTGCCTTTAAGTAATTCAATTACAGCCGATTGCATACCACAGCCGGGGCAATCGAAGCCCAGAATTTTTTTGTATAAGCATGGCAGTTGATGTTTTTGCAACCAGTCAATAATAGCTATAAACATACTAATTTAAAATAATTAACAATAATATTGTTTATTTTTTTGCGAATTTACATAATAAATATCTTAGTAATGAAAAATATTATAATTTTAACAACCAAAAACATTATAATGATTAGTATTTTTATTATTGATAATCATACTTTATTTAGAGAAGGTCTAAAAGAGATTCTAAAATCTCTTGCATCGGTTCATATTGCTGGTGATTCAAATAAACAAGATGCTTTACCTCAGAAAATTTGGGAAGCGAGAGCTGAAGTTGTAATATTGGGGCAAATGGGAATTGATAACGAAGCCATAAATTTATGCGACGAACTCACCTCTGAACCATATAATTTAAAAGTATTAATTATAGGAGAAAACGAGCGGCATCAAAATTTTATTAAGTTATTAAATGCTGGTGCATTAGGTTTTGTGCCTAAAAATGCATCAGTTGAAATTTTAAAGAATTCTGTTGAAAGGGTTGCAAATGGTAATTATTGCTTTCCTAAGGGCTCAGCCGAAACCTTAATACCATTGATAAAAAGAAATAAATCAACAAAAATCATAAAAAAACAATTGTCGGAACGCGAAGAAGAAATTGTGCGTTATATAGCTGAAGGCTTAAGAAACAAACAAATAGCCGAACTTTTAAATATTAGTCATAGAACAGTTGAAGTGCACAAGGCTCATATATTTAAAAAATTAAATACTTCAAATATCGCTGATATTATTAAATTTGCAATGGAAAATAATATTTATAATTTAAACAACATTTAATTTTTAAATAAACTAAAAAATGACAGAGAGCAATAAAACTGTAACTACTGAACAAAAAAAACTAAAAAGTGAAAAAACGCCCGCAATTCTTGCATATATAACACTATTTGGATGGGTTGCCGCAATAGTAATAACATCAACATCCGAAAAGAAAAACGACCTCGCTACTTTGCATATAAGACAAAGTTTGGGATTAATGCTTAATATATTATTATTTATAGTGTTACAAATAGTATTTCTTTTTATCCCCTTTATTGGGCGTGGGCTTAGTTTTGTATTAATATTAGGTTATTTAGCAATAATTGCTTTATGGATTATTGGATTGGGTTATGCAATTGCAGGGCAACAAAAACCTTTACCTTTTGTAGGTAAAATTTATAATAAATACTTAAAGTTTATTAATTAATTTTTTTTGCTAAAGTTTCTTTAATAATACAAACATCAAGGTTCAAACGACTTACTCCATGTAATAGGCATTAAATGGTGTTGAATAAAATCATTAACATTTCCGTAACATTCAATAGCTTCTTCTGCTTTAATTGAATTAGATGATTTGTTCAGAATTTTTTTATATGATGAGCCTTTATATTCCATAGGGTTCATAGATACTTTATGATATAAAGGATTAAGATGAATGCCTGTTAAAATTTCTTTAAGTTTATCTTTGTCTTTAACCTGCGTAGTATTGGGAAAGGGGCGAAGCAGTCTTCCTCTCAAACCATATTCTCTGTTAACCCAGAAATTGTAATTCTTTATAAAGCGGCTTAAATTAAGTGCAAGCATTTGGCTAATGTTTGGATAACCATTTCGCCTAAATTTCTCTTTTTTAACTTTAATAAGTAAATGATAATGGTCGGGCAACAAACAATATCCCAATATGTCAGCATAAGGTGTTATAACTTTTTGCAAAGCATTATAAAATATTTGCTGGCATTCATCCGAAGGGAATAAAAATTTTCCGTTTTCAGCTTTTTGAAAAACATGAAAATAATTATCGGCTGTAAACAATGATCTGATTCTACTCATGATTATATATATTTTTAGATTATTGCTATAAAAATATATACAAAATAAGCTTAATGCAATATGAAATGAGCAACTATGTATAATAATTTATTAATTATGTAGTTTTATTTATTATTTGGTGAAACTGTTTTAATTTTTTATCGTTACAAAATTTTTCAAGGAGTTATTTTTGAAAAATTTGTTTTTTTATAGCAATTTGCATTAAAACGGACCACATTTGGTGCGAATAAATTTTACTATAATTGCAGTTGAAACTATATTTATTTTATTAATGGGAAAAAAAATAAAGCATAAAATAAAGCAACATAAAAACGAAAAAATAAATTATAAATATAATAAGGAGTTCGGCAAATATGCTCTAATTCTTTTACTAATAACAGCTTTAACATTTATACATTCCTTAAGCAACGGTTTTGTTGATTGGGACGATTTTGAATATATAGCAAATAATGCATATTTGCGTGATTTATCGTTTAATGGAATAATAAAAATTTTTAGCGAGTCGTATTTCAGTAATTATCATCCTTTTACTACTTTAACTTATGCAATAGAGTATCAGTTATCAGGGCTCAATCCCAAAGTTTTTCATTTTACTAATTATTTATTGCATCTTATAAATACTTTTTTAGTTTTTGAATTATTCCGGCATATTTCTAAAAAACCTGAAATACCATTTATTAGCGCATTAATATTTGCAGTTCATCCAATGCACGTTGAATCGGTTGCATGGATATCGGAACGAAAAGACCTTCTATATACTTTGTTTTACATTACTTCTCTTATATTTTGGATAAAATATATAAAAAGCGATTTTCAGAAAAAAAAATATTATTTACTTTCATTTCTGTTATTTCTTTTTTCTTTAATGTCGAAAGCGGCTGCGGTAGTTTTGCCACTTATATTGTTGCTATTTAATTATTTTCTTATTAAAAAAATTACTTATAAAGATATTTTAAAAATAGCCCCATTTTTATTATTATCATTAGTTTTCGGAATAATAACACTTTTATTGCAACAAAAAGCAATAAGTAATCTTAATATTACATTTTCTTTGTTTAATCGAATATTATTAGTTGTTTATTCTGTATATTTTTATTTGATTAAATTTTTTGTGCCATGTAATTTTTCTACATTACATATTTATCCAAAGATTGAAAATGATATTTTACCTTTAATATATTATATAGCGCCAATAGTAATATTAATAGTAATTATTAGTATATTTTTTATTAAAAAAGATTTAAAACACATTGTAATTTTTGGCATATTATTTTTTATAATCAATCTGATACTTGTGTTACAAATAATACCGGTAGGTAATGCAATTGTTGCTGAACGCTATACTTATGTGCCTTATATTGGTTTGTCGTATATTATTTCGGAAATATATATACGATTATATGAATTAAAATATAAGAAAATTATTGTAGCAATCGGAATTATTTTTGTTTCTTTTCTGATTGTAACTACATTTCATCAAAATAAAGTATGGAGAGATGACATAAGTTTATGGACAAAAGCAATTGAAAGCAATCCTGATAATATTATAGCATATAATAAGAGAGGTGTAGCAAAAGCAGGAATTAAAGATTTTTCAGGTGCAATAATCGATTTTAATAAAGCTATAAGCGTTGATGCCGATTTTGGGGATTCTTATTATAATAAAGGTAATGCCTATAGAGAAAAGGGAAATTATGCTAAAGCAATTAATTATTACGATAAGGCAATTGAATTAAAAACATCTTATTATGAAGCATATAACAACAGAGGCTTGGCAAAAGCCGCCGTTGGAGAGGTGAATGGAGCTTTTGAAGATTACGATTTCGCTATTAAATTTAAACCTAATTTTGCTGAAGCCTATAATAATAAAGGATTACTAAAAGTTAAAATTGAAGATTTTGCAGGTGCTATTGCTGATTACGATAAGGCAATTATGCTAAATCCAAATTATGCTCAGGCATATCATAACAGAGGGTTACCTAAATATCAGCTTGGCAATATTGATGGTGCTATTGACGATTGTTCCAAAGCGATCAAATTAAATCCAAATTATGCTGAATCATATAACAATAGAGCATATTTAAAATTGCTAAAAGGAGACAAAAATGGAGCCTGCAAAGACTGGCATAAAGCAAGTCAGTTGGGGCTTTCAGAAGCAAAACAATTAATAAACCAATACTGCAACTAAACTATATATGTTGAAAAAATAAATATGATTTTATAATAAATATAAAACTTAATTTACTTGATACACAATTTCTTTACCTCTATCAACAGCTTTAATATTTTCGGGGATAAGGTTATGGTGCCTTTTGGGCAAAGATTTTTCGAGTCCTTTGCGAATAAATTCATTTTCGATAATAGGTTTTAATTTCAAAAAACCACCAAGCACAATCATATTAAACACTTTGGCAAGTCCAAGTTTAGCAGCCTCGTCAGATGCGTCAATCCTGTAAATCTTGATATCTTTCCTTTCCGGATGTCTGGTAATTCCGTTGCCATCGTAAAGTAATATACCACCAGGTTTCACAGTTTTTTCAAATTTATCCATCGACTGCTGATTAAGGATAATAGCAGTATCGTATTGATTAACAATAGGCGAACTAATTCTATCGTTACTAATAATAACAGTAACGTTGGCAGTTCCGCCACGCATTTCGGGTCCGTAAGAAGGCATCCAGCTTACTTCTTTATTTTGCATAACACCAGAGTAGGCTAAAATTTTACCCATAGAGAGGACGCCTTGTCCTCCAAAACCTGCTATAATAATTTCTTCTGTCATTTTAAACAAATTTTAAAATTACTATTTCTGCTGTTCTTCAGCAGGAACTTTAATATCGCCAAGAGGATAAAAAGGGAACATATTTTCTTCCATCCATTTGTTAGCTTGTAAAGGAGTCATCTTCCATCCTGAATTACAATTAGATACAACTTCAACAAACGACACCCCTTTGTTTAGTTTTTGATACTCAAAAGCTTTGCGTATAGCTCTTTTAGTTTTACGAACATTGCCCGGAGTATGAACCGATTGGCGTGTAACGTAATAAGTTCCTGGCAGCAAAGCAAGTAATTCGGTAATTTTTAATGGATTTCCCATAATAGAAACATCGCGGCCATAAGGACTGGTAGAAGTTTTCATATTAGGTAAAGTAGTAGGAGCCATCTGCCCGCCTGTCATCCCATAAATACCGTTATTAATAAAAATAATTGTAATATTTTCGCCACGGTTACAGCAGTGAATAGTTTCGGCTGTACCAATAGCAGCAAGGTCGCCATCGCCCTGATAAGTAAACACAAATTTTTCGGGGAACATTCTTTTAATACCTGTAGCTAATGCAGGAGCTCTGCCGTGTGCTGCCTGCTGCATATCAATATCCATAAAATCATAAGCAAGAACAGAACAGCCAACAGGAGCAACACCAATAGTTTGTTCCTGAATATTCATTTCTTCAATAATTTCCATAATAATACGGTGAGTAGTACCGTGTCCGCAGCCTGGGCAATAGCTTAAAGTTTTATCAGTTAGCAATTTAGTTCTTTTATAAACTAAATTTTCATCTTTAATAATATCTGATTCCATAATATTTTCTTGCATAATTTAACCTCCGATAATTTTTTGTTTTAATGCTATAACAACTTCGTCAGGTGTAGGAATAATGCCACCGTAACGGCCAAAATGTTCGACTTTTACTTTTCCTTCAACTGCCAATTGTACATCCTCAATCATTTGTCCAAGGCTCATTTCAACAGCTAACATTCCTTTGACTTTTTCGGCTAATTTCTTGACAGGAATTTTCGGGAAAGGGAAAAGAGTGATAGGACGTAATAAACCAGCTTTTATACCTTCGGCTCTTGCAATGTCGACGGCTTTTTGGCAAATACGAGCTGAAGAACCATAAGCTATAAAGATATATTCAGCATCGTTGCATGAAATTTCTTCGTATCTGACTTCGTTTTTCTCCATTTCCAGATATTTATCACGCAATTTAATAACGTGTTTTTCTTGCTTAGAGCTGTCGAGGTCGAGTGAAGTTATAATATTTCTTTCTCTGCTTGTAGGTTTGCCTGTAGTAGCCCAAGGATATAGCTTGCAGATTTCTTGTTCTGATATTCTAGGCTGTTGTTCAAAAAGCTCAACTTTTTCCATCATTTGACCAATAACGCCATCAGAAAGGATCATAACAGGATTTCTGTATTTAAAAGCTAGTTCAAAACCTAATTTAGCGAAATCGGCCATTTCTTGCACTGAAGAAGGCGCAAGCACAAGCAGTCGGTAATCGCCATGCCCGCCACCCTTAGTAGCCTGAAAATAATCAGACTGGCTGGGTTGTATGGTTCCAAGGCCAGGGCCTCCTCTAACGACATTAAGTAACAGGCAAGGAATTTCAGCACCTGCCATATAAGATATACCTTCCATTTTAAGACTGATGCCAGGGCTAGACGAAGATGTCATAACTCTTTTGCCGCAGGCGGCAGCACCGTATACCATATTAATAGCAGCAACCTCGCTTTCAGCTTGAAGTACAACCATACCAGTTCTTTCATAAGGTTTTTCAGCCATAAGATATTCAAGCACCTCAGACTGAGGTGTGATAGGATAACCGAAGTAACCGTCGGCACCGGCTCTGATAGCAGCTTCGGCTACAGCCTCGTTGCCTTTCATTAAACGTAATTCTTTCATTTTAGAAATATTTTTATCAAACATTCAATTTAGTTTTATAAACAGTAATAGCACCATCGGGGCATACTATAGCGCAATTAGCACAACCAATACAATTGTCGTTAACAATAGAAGCATAATGATAACCTTTGCTGTTCACTTTAGAAGCTAGTGCAATAACACTGTTGGGGCATGCAGGTATACAAACTTCACAGCCTTTACACCTTTCAATATCTATTACTATTTTTCCTTTTATTTTTGCCATGATTATATTGAAATTTGAAATATGTTACGAAGTTAGAAAAATATAATTATACAGTTAACAATTTAAAGGATAATTTTTATGAAATTTTTTTAATCTCACTTCTAAAGTAGGGAATTGAGTTCTGTTAACAAGAGATACACAAGCTCTTAACCCTTCTGTTCTCTCGCTGCCAGTAATTGAAAGTGAAATAGCACTAATTCCATAAAACATAAATTCTTCAATTAATTCTTCGCCAGTAAAACCTGGGTATGATATTGTGAAATAAAACCCATCTCCTATTGGCACATCAAGATCTTTATCGTAAACTATATTAAAACCGTTATCGGTAAACATTTTTTTCATTATAGCAGCTTTTTTTCCATATTCAATAACATCGTCCCTATAATTATATATTCCATCGTTTACAGATTTCAAAATAGCAGCAAGCCCATATTGAGCTGAGTGTGAAGTGCCTCCACTTAATGGATATATAGTACCAAACAACATACTTTTCCCAAAATTATCGGAAGAGTAGTAATTTAGGAAGCCTTTTGAATTATAATTAAAAAGAGCATCAGAAATCACCATCATACCTACTCTTTGCCCTGCATAACTAAACGCTTTTGATGAAGAAATAAAAAGTATGTACTTATCTGTATATTTCCCAACTGAAGGCTGAAAAGGAGGTTCGCCCGGTTTTGAATAATCTTTTCTGAAATCCATACCAAAATAGGCAAGATCTTCCATAACCACTACATCGTATTTTGATGCAAGTTCGCCTACAATTTTCAACTCTTCGTGGTTAAAACATATCCAACTAGGATTATTAGGATTTGAATATAATAATGAATGAATATTACCTTTTTTAAAATAAGATTCTAATTTTTCTCTTAATTTTTCGCCTCTGTAATTATAAACATCAAAAGATTCAAATTTTTGACCAAGAAGATTTAACTGCTGTTTATGAACAGGGAAACCAGGGTCAATAAGCAAAGTAGTATCTTTTTGCGGGTGCATGCGGTTAAGCGTCATAAAACAGGCAAAACTACCTTGCAAAGAGCCAACAGTGGGTATGCAACCAGCTTTATTAACATCAATATCTAAAAAAAGTTTAACAAAGCGTGAAATTTCATTTTTGAGTATATGAACACCATCAATTTCAGGGTATAGCGAGGCAACGCCGTTTTTAAGAGCTTCAATTTCAGCTTTGATGCCGTATTCTACAGCAGGCAAACCTGGTATTCCCATCTCCATCCTGACAAATTTTTCGTTTGTAGCCTTTTCAATGTTATCAATAAGGCGTTTAATTTCTCTTATAGAAGCACTGCCTACATTAGAAAGGCCCGAAGAGGCAATCTCTTTGCTAACAATTTCAAAATCAATAGGAGTGTCCTTACATCTTACTTTTTCTTGCATCATTTGAAAAACATTTTAATTTATAAAATAATTTAATTTTTAGATTTTATTGCGGCTATTGCTAAAATAACGCCTAAGGCGATACCAAGTAAAGCGGCCGAAAGAACCTGAAATTCGGGCGGTAGCAAAAAAGTAATAGTATGAGCAGGTATCCAGAAAAATGGTATAGTTTTCATAAAAACAAAATTCCATTGCACTTTCCAGTTAAGATTGCTAATTATTTCCTGAAATTTTATTTTACTAAAAAAACCTCTTAAAGTGCCACCAGTATTTAATATATGAGTGTCAATAATTTTGTGCATAGTCATCATTACCGGAGCATAAATAATATTAAGTGAAGCTGAAATTGCAAATGCTCCGAAAAGTTTTTTAGCTGAAAAACTTCCTGTCATAGCTTCGGCAATATTGTCAATACCAAAAACTTTTAAAAAAGCAGGAACACCTGAAGAAAAAATAGCAAAAGCTGCAACAATAGTTATCCCAATAAAGCCCCATACTATTGCACGTGGCAAAACGCCAAAACCTTTTTGATAATATTTTCCTGTTTTAATGCGTAATCCTAATATTTCGCCAAAAGTAGCAAGAATAGCAAATTTAATAAAACCTGTAATAACTGCGTGTTCTTTATTAAAATTATAATAAAAATCATAAATATTGTTGGACAGAAAAAAAGGGAGAAAAAAAGCAAACACCAATACAATTACAAAAATATCACACTTCTTCATGCAAAAACTACACAATTAAATATTAAACTTATAAATTATTAAATAGGCTGTGAAGTTATAAAAAATGTTGATATGAAATGAGATTTTATAAATTATTTTTTTAAAAAATAAGAATACAGTTAAAAATTATTTTGAGGTGCTATTACAAAAAAAATAATTATTTATCTAAAATTATTAATTACTAACCTTAATATTTTAATTTTCAATCGAAAATTTAATATACGAACTATTATACACCTTAAAATAATTTTTAACCATAATTTGTATATTTGTGTGTTTATTGATAAAAATTAATATATTGGTTTCAAACAATCATAATCACATAAACAATACTTATATATTTAGTATCGTTTTATTCAAAAATTAATCAAAAAACTTAATTATTTGCATAAAAATAAGAATTATATGATTTATTTAATTGGCAAATACATATAAAATAAATATATATGTTTAATAATATTAAAAAAATACATATAATTATTGTATTGTGTTATTTCATATTATTTTTAAATGAAAGTTACGCACAAAATGCAGATAAAACACAGATTTCAAGAATCGACAGCAAAATTGAAGAATTAAAAAGTTCAGTTTATCTTAAAAATGCTGCATGGAGTATATGTGTTAAAAAATGTAAAAGTGATGAATATTTTTTTGAATATAATAGTAATATAGGGTTAATTCCGGCTTCGGTTATGAAATTGGTTACTACTGCTGCTGGTTTGTCTATTCTGGGTCCTTATTTTAAATATGAAACCAAACTACAATATTCAGGATATATTGATTCTACAGGAATTTTACATGGTAATTTGTTTATTAAAGGTGGTGGTGACCCTAGCTTTTGCTCAAGTTTTGATAAAAGCACTTCGAGAAATGTTATTTTTAATAAATTTTATGAAGCATTATATAAAAAAGGAATTAAAAAAATAAATGGAAGTATTGTAGGTGATGAGAATATTTTTAACTGGAACAGGATACCTGGCAGTTGGGGGTGGGAAGATATTGGAAATTACTACGGAGCAGGTACGTGCGGACTTTCATATAATAATAATCAATATAAAATATTTTTTGATGCAGGCAAAACCTTAAACGATGAAGCTATTCTGACACAAACTGAACCAGAAATGCAGGGAATAACATTTATAAATAAAGTAACTACAGCAGGCAAATATTCAGGCGATAAAGTAATAATATTATGTTCGCCATGGTCAGATACTTGCTGGCTAACAGGCAGCGTGCCCATTGGTTCAAAATCTTTTATGGTAAAAGGAGCTATGCCAGACCCCGCATTTTTATTTGCAAAAGATTTTAATTATTTTTTAATCCAAAAAGGCATAAATATTAATAAATATCCCACAACATCACGAATTATTGAGATAAATAACAATATTGATACTACAGCAAGGCAAAATATTTCTTCGGTGTTTTCGCCACCATTATACCTTATTATTAATTACATTAATGATAAAAGTGATAATACTTATGCAGAATCAATAGCAAATATTTGTGGTTTGAAAAACAATACTAATACTGACACAAAAAAAGGAACAAATGCCATTACTAATTTTTGGTTATCTAAAAATATTGATTTACAGGGTTTTAATATGGAAGATGGGTCGGGATTATCCCGTAAAAACTATATAACTACCCGCCAATTAACATCAATGCTTGCATATTACGTTAATGAACCAACTTATAAATATTTTTACAATTCCTTGCATGTAGCAGGCAAGAATGCTGTTTTAAGAAATATGTTTACTGGCACTTACGCTGAAAATAATTTAAGAGGTAAAACTGGCACAATGGACAGAATAAGCTCATTAGCTGGCTATGTAACTAACAAAAAAGGAGACTTATTAGCTTACAGCATAATTATAAACAACTACAATGGCAAACCCAAAGATGCCAGAAAAATTATTGAAGAATTATTGATTTTAATTGCTGAAACCGAATGATTTTGTATTTAAATCTTCTTTAACATTTGATGCACTTCATGCCATCTTTGTTCATCCATTTTGGCTCCAATAACTTCTATTACTTTACCGGCAATAAAAGAACCGACAGCACCACAGCGGTCTAATGACAAATTATTAGCAAGGCCGTAAAGGAAACCGCTTGCATATAAATCGCCTGCACCTGTTGTGTCTAACAAATTAACTGGTATAATGCCAATATAATGAGTTTCCTCGCCTTTTTTTATTATTGAGCCTTCGCTGCCTTTTTTAACTACGGCAAATTCACAGTGTTTCGCAATTTCACTAACAGCCTCATCAGGATTTTTACCTGTGTATGCCTTTGCTTCTTCTTCGTTAGCAAAAACAATATCAACATATTGGTCAATTATTGAGTTCAAAAAATCAATATTTTCGTTTACAACATTAAAACTTGCTAAGTCTAAAGATATTAACATATTATTGTCTTTAGCTAGTTTTAGAGCTTTTTGAAGTAATTTATGATTTTGAACCAGATAGCCTTCTACGTGAAAATATGTGTAATCTTTAAAAACTTCAGGGGTTAGGTCGTTAGCATTTAGTTCTACAGCAGCACCAAGGTAGGTGGCGAAAGTTCTTTCAGAATCGGGGCTGACAAGAGCTATGGCATGTCCTGAATCGGAACTGCTTTCATATAGTATAGCCTTAATAGAATGGCGTTCCATTTCTGCTTTAAAAAATTTGCCCAGTTCATCGCTGCCAATTTTACCCATAAAGCCAGATTCAACACCTAAGTTAGCTAAGCCATGTATAGTATTAGCTGCAGAACCACCTGTAGCTTGAGCACGTTTAAGATTATTAGTCGATTGCATTACATGCATAGAAAACTGTTTATCAACCAACTGCATACTTCCCTTAGGCAACGAAAATTGTTCCAACAATTTATCATCATCAAGTATAGTCATTATGTCTACA
This sequence comes from uncultured Bacteroidales bacterium, assembly GCA_964504265.1. Taxonomy (GTDB): domain Bacteria; phylum Bacteroidota; class Bacteroidia; order Bacteroidales; family JAKIYJ01; genus JAKIYJ01. The sequence goes on along the minus strand of CAZDEU010000017.1, from coordinate 2,004 downwards.
AGTGCATTGCCCATTCCAAGAACTTTCTTCTTCATTTTAATAAAATTTTATTTTTTAAAAAATATTTTTTGTCAAAGATATTGTTTTTTGAGAAAATACTTTTAACTTTGCAGCGAAATTTTAATTAAACATTAATTATCATTTTCCTCCTTAGCTCAGTTGGTTAGAGCATCTGACTGTTAATCAGAGGGTCGCTGGTTCAAGTCCAGCAGGGGGAGCAAGAAAAACAAGGGTTTCAGAGTTTAAAGACTGAAACCTTTTTTTGATTGTAACACATTTGTAACACAAATTAACAAATAAGCACTTTCTTATGAGTTTAATTTCAAGCTGAAAAGTTTATTTTTTGTTAAATTTTCATTTTTTAAAAAATAGGGTTAAAAATTATTTTGAGGTGCTACTACTAATAGAACACCTATGAAATGGGTAATTCTGATTTTCACTGATAAAAAATCTGTGTTTATCCGTTTAATAGGAAATGTTATATTTTCTATTTTTATAACACAGAGGAACACTGAGAAAGCACAGAGAGCCACTGAGAAAAATAAATTTTCTCTTTGCGCCTTTTGCGAATTCTTTGCGGTCTTTGCGTTTTCACAAAAAACTAAATAAAAGTTGTACAATTCAAATCCGCGAGCATCCGTTGCATCAGTGTTATCTGTGCTCTATTAAATATTTAGGATTTCAGATTGACGATTGACGATTGACGATTTAATTTACGATTTTTGTAGACAAACAAGATGTTTTTTACTTTTAACATTCAACTTTTAACATTCAACTTTTGACATTTGACATTCAACTTTTGACATTCAACTTTTAATATTTCACTTTTCAAACTATCATAGCTTCTCAAAATAATTTTCAACCATTGTTTTTGTAATAAAAATCTTATTTTTGCCAGCATTATGAATATTAAAACATTAATTGATAAAGTTATAAATTTAGAATTCCTGACATTGAGTGAAGGAGTTCAACTTTATAATAATTTACCTTTATCAGAATTAACTTATATAGCCGATTTAATAAGAAAACAATTACATCCTTTACCAGAAGTTACATGGATAATTGACCGAAACATAAATATTGGAAATATATGTATATCGAACTGCATGTTTTGCAACTTTTGCAGACCTTTTAACAGTTCAGAAGCCTATACTACAACAATAGATGAATATATAAAAAAGATAAATGAATTAATAAAAATAGGTGGCAAACAACTTTTGCTGCAAGGAGGCTTAAACCCTTCACAAGATTTAAAATTTTATACAGATTTATTCAGAAAACTTAAAGAATTATTTCCTGACATTAAGCTGCACGCATTAGGACCTCCTGAAATAATTTACCTGACAAAGATTTCAAATAAATCAATAGAATTTGTTTTAAAAGAATTAGTAAAAGCCGGACTTGACAGTTTGCCGGGCGCAGGGGCTGAAATATTATCGGACAGGGTTAGAAAAATTATTTCTCCTATTAAATGCAGTGCTAACGAATGGCTTGAAGTAATGAGAACAGCACATAAACTAAACATCACTACATCAGCTACTATGATGTTTGGTCATTTAGAAACTATAGAAGAAAGAATAGAACATCTAATAAAACTGCGTGAATTGCAAGCTCAAAAACCTGATATTTCAAAAGGTTTTATCTCATTTACTTCATGGCCATTTCAAGCTAAAGGCAGCAGACTCGAAAAAAAATACGGAACTTTCAAAACTGTTTCAAAAGCTGAATATATTAGAATGGTAGCTATTTCGAGAATAATGTTACCTAATATACCCAACATACAAGCTTCGTGGTTAACAACAGGAAAGGACACAGCACAAATTTGCCTTCATGCAGGAGCAAACGACTTAGGTTCAATTATGATAGAAGAAAATGTTGTTTCGGCAGCCGGAGTTGAAGAATTTGCTATGTCAGCAAATGAAATGACCACTATAATTAAAACTGCAGGCTTTATCCCTGTAAAAAGAAATCAACAATATGAAAAGTTTAGGGAGTAAAAGCAAA
>CAZDEU010000016.1:9062-28894 GCA_964504265.1 uncultured Bacteroidales bacterium | reverse complement strand
TCCTGTCGTATATCGAACAGTGAATCTAAGAAAAAACAAGGTTGGCGATTAACCTACGATAGGTTTTTATATAAATCTTCTTTTTGTAGCTGCCACAAAATACCCTTGCGATTAGCATACATAGTAGTTTTGGTTGAGCTGTAAATATCTTTATGAGGCAACATTGCCTCTTTGAGAGGGAATGTTGCCTCTTTGAGAGGGAACATTCCCTGAAAAAGATTCGACGCCTAACCTCAGAGCGTGAACATTGACTCTTTAAGCGTGAACTTTGCCTGTTTGAGAGGCAATTTTGGAGTTTACACACTTTTCGGGATAGTGTCTCCACAAATTATAATGACATTACATCTTATCAATTAACAGTATTATTACTATCTTTGCATAATAAATTTATTTAACGTTTATGGAAAAAAAAGCAGAAAAAGAATTTAAAATAAAAGCTGGAATTACTCATGGTGATATCAATGGGATAGGCTATGAATTAATATTAAAGACATTTTCAGAGCCTAAGCTGCTCGAATTTTTCACTCCAATAATTTACGGTTCTTCAAAAGCATTTAGCTATCACCGAAAAATTTTAAAAAACAATGATATTTCATTAAATGTTATTAAGAAAGCAGAACTTGCGAATCCTAAACGCTTAAATATTATTAATTGTACAGAAGCCGAAGCTCAGATTGAGTTGGGAAAATCTACAACTATTGCCGGAAAATTTTCTTTACTTGCTCTTGACCAAGCTGTTTCTGATGCTAAAGAAAATAATATTGATGTAATTATTACTAACCCCATCAATAAAAAGAATATTCAATCCGAAAATTTTAATTTTCCAGGACATACCGAATATTTTGCACGTAATTTCAATGTATCTGATTATTTGATGATGATGGTAAGTGATACAATGCGAATTGGTTTTGCAACCGGACATTGTCCTGTTTCTAAAATCGCAACAGAACTTACTTCAGATATTATTTTTAAAAAACTAAGAATAATGAGCCAGTCTTTACTTAAAGACTTTGGTATAAGAAAACCTAAAATTGCTGTTTTGTCATTAAATCCTCATGCAGGCGATGACGGCTTGCTTGGACAAGAAGAAAAGAACATTATTATTCCCGCTATTAGAAAAGCCTTCGACGAAGGTATATTAGCAATAGGACCTTTCGCCGCCGATGGTTTTTTTGGTATGGGTGCTTTTAAAGATTATGATGGTATACTTGCCATGTATCACGATCAAGGCATGGTTCCATTCAAAGCATTATCGTATGGTGGAGGAGTTAATTTTACTGCCGGGTTACCAATAGTAAGAACTTCGCCTGCTCATGGCACTGCTTATGAAATAGCAGGTAAAAATATAGCTTCTATTGATTCTTTCAGAAATGCTATTTATTTAGCTTGTGAAATATTTAGAAACAGACAAATATGGGACGAGATTAATCAAAACCCTTTAAAAATTTCGAAAAATAATATTGAAAAATAATATTTAGATTTTTTAATTTTAAAAAATGCCTGACAATATTTTATATTCAGTTTCAAAAATTTCTGAAATAGTTTATGGACAATTATTTGGAACTATAAACGAAGAATTAAAAATCAAAGAACTGCTAACCGACAGTCGGCAATTGATTTATCCTACCCATACTTTGTTTTTTGCAATTTCAGGGAAAAGAAATGATGGACATAATTACATAGACGAATTATACAAAAAAGGAGTTAAAACATTTGTTATAGAAGAATATTTTGACTTTAACAAATATACAGAAGCAGCTTTTATAGTTGTTAAAAATACATTACATGCCTTACAGGCTTTAGCAGCCTTCCATCGGTCTAAATTTAATATTCCTGTTATTGGTATTACAGGCAGCAACGGTAAAACTATTGTTAAAGAATGGCTGTTTCAACTACTGAGCAACGAATATAATATTGTAAGAAGTCCTAAAAGCTATAACTCTCAAATAGGAGTTCCTTTATCGGTTTGGCAATTAAATAACGAAAACACACTTGCAATTTTTGAAGCAGGTATTTCAGAGCCCGAAGAGATGGAAAAACTGCAAGCTATAATTAAACCAACTATAGGCCTATTTACTAATATAGGACAAGCTCATGAAATCAATTTTATTAATATTAACCAAAAAATTGGTGAAAAATTAAAATTATTTATTCAAGTAAATACATTAATATATAGTTCTGACTATTACGAATTAAAAGACAGATTGTTGAAAACAGAATTACATAAAAAAATTAATGTTTTTACATGGAGCAAAAATCATCCTGCAGGTTTAAATATTAAAAGCATAAAAAGAACGGGTCTTTCAACTTTAATTAAAGGAGTTTTTAATGAAAATATTATTGAAATAACAATACCTTTTTCTGATAACGCTTCTATAGAAAATGCTATACACTGTTGGGCTCTTATGTTAAATTTAAAATATGATAATGCCGTTATAGCACAAAGAATGCAAAAATTAGCACCTGTTGCAATGCGTTTAGAATTAAAAGAAGGTGTAAATAATTGTTCAATAATTAACGACAGTTATAATTCAGATATTAATTCGCTTGCTATAGCTATTGATTTTCTTAATCAACAAAAACAGCACAAGCAAAAAATACTTATTCTTTCAGATATTTTACAAAGTGGCAGAAGCGACGAAGAACTTTATCAACAAGTTTCTGTTTTGTGCAATGAAAAAAAAATAAAAAAAATTATAGGTATTGGTAATGCTATAAGTAAATATAAGTATTTATTTGATATTGAAAGTGATTTTTATGCAGATACAGATTCTTTTCTAAATAATTTAAATCTGCATACTTTTCAAAAACAGTCAATACTTTTAAAAGGAGCAAGAACATTTCAGTTTGAACGTATATCTAAAGCATTACAACAAAAGGTACACGAAACAGTTTTAGAAATTAATTTGACTGCAATTATAAAAAATCTGAATTATTTTAGAAGTTTATTAAAACCCCAAACAAAAATAATGGCAATGGTAAAAGCTTTTTCGTATGGAAGCGGCTCTTACGAAACTGCCAATGTATTACAATTTCATAATATTGATTATCTTGCAGTTGCTTACGCTGATGAAGGCTTGGAACTCAGAAAAGCGGGTATTACTACACCAATAATGATAATGAATCCTGAAGAAGACGGCTTTTCGGCTATGTTGCGATATCATCTTGAACCCGAAATTTATAATTTCAGAGTACTGAATTTATTTGAAAAAGCTATTCAAGAAGAACTAATTTCAGATACAGTTGTGCCAATTCATATTAAAATTGATACAGGCATGCACCGCTTAGGTTTTGAAGAAGATGCAATTGATGAGTTAATTAAGAGATTGAAAATAAATTCAAGGTTAAAAATTGCATCAATATTTTCGCATCTTGCCTCAGCCGACGATAAAGAACAAGATGATTTTACTTTGCGACAAATTGAAAGTTTTGAAAAAATAAGTTCTAAAATAATTAAAGAATTTAAATATCCAATTTTACGACATATTTTAAATACGGCAGGTATTGTTCGTTTTCCACAAGCACAATTTGATATGGTTAGAGTAGGCTTAGGACTATATGGAATACATTTCGACAAAGGAGAACAATCGAAATTGCAAAATGTAAGCAAACTAAAATCTTGCATTTCGCAAATAAAACATCTGCCTGCCAACGAAAGTGTAGGATACGGAAGAAGTTTTATTACAACAAAAGATACAAGCATAGCTATTATTCCTGTTGGTTACGCTGATGGCTTAAACAGAAATCTGAGCAATGGAAGAGGTAAAATTTGGATAAAAGGAAAATTAGTGCCAATAGTCGGGAAAATTTGTATGGATATGTGTATGATTGATGTTACTGATATAAAATGCAACGAAGGCGATGAAGTACTAATTTTTGGCAAAGAACATCCAATTGCAGAACTTGCGAAAACAATAGGCACAATACCTTACGAAGTACTCACAAGTGTATCGCGACGCGTTAAAAGAGTTTATTTTCAGGAATAAAGTTAGTTTATAAAGTTTGTAAAGTTTGTAAAGTTTATAGTGGATTTACGATTTTAGATTTACGATTTGACAAAGGGAAAACTTTGCGTCTTAGCTACTTGGTGAAGTAATCATTAATTTCTTTTGTCCAGCAAATACAGCAGATTCACGCAGATTTATTCTCGTAATTTGTAATTTATTTTTTACCATAAAGTCATCCCTACGGGACTGTCGAATATTTGTTTAGCTCCGTAGGAGCGAAATATTTGTAGAAATACAGAGCCACGCTAATTTTAAAGCTCCATAAGGAGCGACATTATTTTTTTAATTTACTCTGTTTTTTAAGTGTGGTCATCATACCCCACAGTATCATCACTATACTACATCGTATATTTTTTTAACGAAATACTATAGTCATCATACTCCATAGTATAGTCATTATACTCCATCGAACTTATTAGGTACAATTTTTTAGCTCCTAAGTACTCCATCGAACTTCTTAAGTACGATTTTTTAGCTCAGAAGTATCCATCTAACTTCTTATGTAAAATTTTTCTTAGTACTTATGTAGCGAAAAAGCCACTACTTAATAACAGTTAACTCTTTCATTAAATTCTGAGCGTTTGCAAATTTATCAATAATGAACAGAACATAACGAATATCGACACTTATAGTTCTTTGCAATTCAGGTTCAAATGTAATATTACCACTCATAGCTTCCCAGTTACCGTCGAAAGCAATGCCAATAAGATGACCTTCGCCGTTCAACACCGGGCTGCCTGAATTTCCGCCAGTAATATCATTATCAGTAATAAAACATACTGGGACATCGCCATCTTTTTGATAAACGCCATAATCTTTTTTGTTGTAAAGTTCTTTCAATTTATCGGGAACAATAAACTCTTCATCGTTTGGATCTTCTTTTGCCATTAAACCTGTTAATGTTGTATAATAATCGTAATGAACAGCATCGGCAGGATAATAGTCAACAACTTTACCGTAAGTCATTCTCATAGTAGAATTGGCATCAGGGTAAAAAACTTTATCTTGTTGCATTTCTCTAAGTCCCTCAACAAAAAGCCTGCGAGCTTTATTCATCTTGCTGCGGTTTTCGGATAACTTTTCGCTATTTTCAATATATTTTGATAATATTTCATTAGTAATAATATTTAACATATCTTTTTCATAAGTTTTTGCATTAGGTTTATCAAGAAACTTATTGAATTTTTCTTCAGTAACTAATACAGATTTTTTAAATACATCAGCAGCAAATTTTCCAAAATTACCTTTATATTTTTTATTAACGGTTTTAAAAAAATCGGGATGCATTTCAGGTGTAATATTTTTATAATAAAGCTCTAATAATCTTGCCATTAATTTTTGTTCAGTAGCGGCATTATAATCTTTAAAATGCTCGCTGGCAATAGTTCTGAAATGTTGCAGAGCTTCACTTTTATCGCCTTTACGTTTTAAAATATCATTTAAGCCTTGCAATTGAAGTGGCATAAGCATAGCTTTACATCCCATTAACGAAAGTTGAAAATACCAAAAAAACTGTTGTTCCTTTGAATCCTTTGATGTTTTATAAGCATCCGACATTTCGATAAGAACATTGCCGTATTTTTCCTTTCTGTCAGATTTTTGATTTATCCAAGACTCAAATTGGTTTTCTAGTTCTTTCTTCTGATTATAAATACCAAGTCTTTTCAAATCGCGACTTTCACCTTTTTTATTTTTCCAAACATTAGCAACCTGAGCATAATTAGCAGCATATTTAATTCTTACTTCATCGTTTTCATCCATATCGGCTTTCATAATTTCAAGAATATTATCGCCTAATTTTACTATTGCAGGATTAATTTGTTCAAGGGTCAGTTGAACACCGTGCGAACTAAGGAAGCGGTCAGTTTTTCCGGGGTAGCCCCAAATCATTGCAAAATCATTTTTTTTCATACCCTTCAAAGAAACAGGCAAATATTTTTTAGATTTGAAAGGGACATTATCTTTGCTATAATTAGCAGGCGAGCCGTCAGGGGCAGTATAAATTCTGAAAATAGAAAAATCGCCTGTATGACGAGGCCACATCCAGTTATCTGTATCGCCACCATACTTACCAATAGATGAAGGAGGAGCACCTACCAGACGAACATCCTTATATGTTTGATATACAAACATATAATATTCATTACCATTAAAAAAACTTTTAACGCTAACATCATAAGTCCCTTTTTCTGAATTATCCTTTTCAAGTTTTGAAATAACTTTACGAATAGCTTGATTTCGTTGGCTTTCAGTCATATCAGGCGTAATGTCTGCTAAAACTACATTAGAAACATCTTCCATACGCACAAGAAAAGTAGCAGTAAGGTCTTTATTCTCAAGTTCTTCTGATTTAGAATAAGCCCAAAAACCATTGGTCAAATAATCGTGGTCAATAGAACTATGAGCCTGAATTGCACCATAACCACAATGATGATTTGTGAACAATAAACCTTCGGGGCTAACCAACTCGGCTGTACAAAAATTACCAAAATTTACAATAGCATCTTTTAAACTACTGTTATTAATACTGTATAATTCTTCGGCAGTTAACTTTAAACCCATTTTTTGCATATCAACATAGTTAAGCCTTTCGACAAACATAGGTAACCACATCCCCTCATCAGGAGGAGTAAAAGCTTTTAAAGAATTACAACTTAAAACAGCCCAAACAACAAGGAAAAAAATTTTAAAATATTTCATTTTATTTAATATTAAAATTGTTAGAATTTTGTAACCAACACTGATTATTAACTATTTGCTTAAAAAAATATTGTAATAAACAACATAATATTTTAATTATGTTATAAATTCCAATAATCAATACCTTGCTCAAAAACAATATCTATAGGGATACCAGCTTTATCAATTTTATTTAAATCATCTTGCAAAGTAGTCTTAATAATTCCTTTTTCAGAAACCATTTTGGCAGCAGCATCAATATCTCCGTTCCCCTGAATAATTAAAATTGTTTGCACAAGTTCAACAACGGCTTCTTTCATAACATCGAATTTAACTGCATAAGTACCGTCATCATTTCTTACAATAGCACCTTTATCAAGCATATAATTAAAACGTACCATATTAGCTTTGCCGTGAGCACTTGCAGCTCCGAAGCGTACAGAACGGAAAATTCCTGCGATGAACGTAACATAATTGTCCATAAGTTCTCCTTCGTTCAATTCGCCCATTTCATAAAGTTTGGTAACAATCCATAACCCAAGAATATCAGCTTTACCTTCTTCGAGTGCAGAATATTCGGATTGCAAAGCATCTCTTACAGTACCTTTTCCATTGATAGTATTTTTAATACCCATACCATGAGCAACTTCATGAAACATAGTATTTTCAAAAAAAGCATTAAATTTTATATATTTACGTTGTTCAGGAGCAATAAGAATATCAGAAATAGGAATAAGAATATTATCGAATTTAGCTTTCATTGAATTTTTGAGCTGTAGTTTGCGTGTTCCCTTCATTATCTGCACTTGTTCGTCATTAGGCAAATTAATTGCAATAGTTTTAGAACCCGCATTACAGTCGCCTGCATAAAAAATAGCATCATAAACATTAATATCAGAATCGGAACCAGGCTTTTCGCTTTTATATTTTAAGTCAACAGGTAAATCTTTTTGCAAAGCAGGCAACAGCTTATTAAATCGAACTAATTTTTCGCTCCATTCTTTATCTTTAATTAAAATGAAAGCTTCGTGAGCAGCTTTATAACCATATAAAGCATCAGTATAATTTTCTATAGGACCAACAACAAACTCAATTGCAGAATTTTTCATATCCATCCAAGCGAGGTCGCTAGGTTGATAATTATCGGTTAGCATAGCCTCAGCTCTTAAATTCAAATATTTTTTCAAGTCATCATCTTCAGCTAAATCAGCAGCTTGTTTAAGTAAACCTGAAGCCTTTTCAATTTGTTCTTTGAAAGCCTCATGATACCATACAACTCTTAAACTACCGTCATCATTACGTCTTATCAAAGTATATTGTGAAGTTTTATAAGGATTATCGAATTTTTCAAATTCTTCTTTAGTCATATCAGCAGGATAATAATTAGCTCCTGAGGGTCTTTCACCATAACCTTCAACAAAAGATTTGTTGTTATCGAGGTGGTCCCATGGACCGTAATTTATTAACGCATAAGCTCTTACAGCACTATCTTTAATATTATTCAAAAAAGAATTCTTATTACCAAAAGCACCTTCCCAATATAAATCGTCCATAATTAAAGCAGCTTCATACAAAAGAGGTAATATCTGTTTTTCCTTATTGCTAAGAACAGAAAAATCGGTTGTCAATTTTACTTTAACATATTTAGATAATTTCATTTCAATATCCGATTTAAGAGTATCATTATTATCGCAGGCTTTACGTTTACAATTTCCACAAGATGTTGATGTAAATGCAACAATTCCAGCAATTATAAAAAAGCAAATTATTTTGTTCATAAATATACATTTTAAGATTATTATCGCAAAGTTAATTAATTTAATATATATACCAAAAATCAATAAAAATTTACGATTTATGATTTTAGATTTACGATTTTAGATTTATGATTTTTATAGACAAATAAGATGTTTTTTTCTTTTAACATTCGACCTTTAACTTAACAGTCTCTCTGAGTAGCTCTGTGAAAACTCTGTGGCACTCTGTGTTAAAAAAAAATTACAAATACAAAATGACGATTTTTATAGACCAATCATATATTTTTTACATTTAACATTCAACATTCAACATTTAACATTCAACATTCAACATTCAACATTTAACTTTACAAACTGCTAACTTTTGCATCATAAATACAACCTCCAACGCTGTTACGAGAGGCACCAGTAACAGAAGCTAAAGTATTATCTTTATTTAACCATCTTAATAAACCTAAAAAACCAAAAATAATAGCTTCTTTGAATTCAATAGTCAATTTATCGGGCAAAACTGCTGCATCACCAATATAATATTTCAATCTTGAAATTAAAAATGAATTTAAAGCACCTCCTCCTGTTATTAAAATTTTATTTTCATTTTTACTTTTAAAACATTCAAATATCTGATATGCAATATGTTCGGTAGCAGTTCTCAAAAGGTCATTTATTGCATATTTATCAGTATTTAATAATGGCACAATATATTTTTCGAACCATTCTCGTCCAAGCGATTTTGGAGGACACATATTATAATAAGGTATATTATTTAATTGAGAAAATAATTCTTCAATTACACTACCCGATGACGCAATTTTCCCTTCGTTATCAAAAGCAAGATTTATAAAAGAAGCAAGATAATTTAACATTATATTAGATGGGCAAACATCGTAAGCCTCAATATTTTTATTTCGATGAAAAGAAATATTTGAAAAACCTCCGATGTTTAAAAAAGCATTAATATTATGAAACAAGGCTGCTTCGCCAACTGGAACTAGAGGTGCCCCCTGCCCCCCTAAAGCAACATCAACCGTTCTAAAATCACATACAACTCTACAACCTGAAGCAGTTGAAATTGAAGCCCCACTTCCTATTTGAAGGGTAGTATTTTCATCTGGATTATGAAAAACTGTATGCCCATGCGAAGCTATCAACAAAGGACATATATTATATTTTTCTATAAATCTTTTTGTCGATTCACCTATATATTTACCATATGTAACATTATATTTACTTAATTCGTAGGCATTATATGAATGAATATTTTTTAAAACATTTATCCATTCATCATTATAATTTAAGGTTTCTGCTGCTAACACATTAAAATTCCATACCTTATTATAATATGTAAATTCGCAAGCGGCAATGTCGAGTCCATCTAACGAAGTACCTGACATTATGCCAATAACTAAATATTTATTTTTCTCCATAAATTACAAACAATCGGTTAATGTATCAATTTTTAAGCCTCTTGAACCTTTTAGCAAAATAGTATAATCAGATAATTTTTTTGCAGCAAAGTATTTTTTTGCTTGAATAATATCAGAAAAAGCAATAAAATCAGGATTTTTATTTAATTTACAAAAAGTTTCTCCAATTAAATAAACATTTGAAAAATTACATATTTCAATTAAATCAATTATATTCTGATGTTCTTTTTCTGAATAATCACCTAGTTCGAGCATATCGCCAAGTATTAAAGCTTTATGAACAAAATTTGATTCAGCAAAATTTCTAATAGCAAGCACCATGCTCGAAGGGTTAGCATTGTAAGCATCTAAAATAAGTTTATTATTTTTAGTTTCAAAATATTGAGACCTATTATTATTGGGTTTATAATTTTTTAACGCATTTTCAATAGCAAAATCAGGCACATCAAAAAAACCTCCAATACAAATAGCAGCGGCAATATTTTCAAAATTATGTATTCCAACCAGATTTGTTTTGGCAGAGCCAATATTCTTGAGGTATCTCCATTTAATTTCGGGAAAAACGCCTTTTGAAATATTATCTACATAACAATCAGAAATTAAAGAAACGCCGTAAGTTGTTCTTTTACAATTCTTTGATAAATCTAAAAGCAAATTATTATCAGCATTTACAAATAATGTCCCATTATTATCAGCAACAAAATCGTATAAAGCCTTTTTAGTTTCAATAATATTTTCGAAAGTTTTAAAACCTTCGAGGTGAGCTTTTCCAATGTTGGTAATAATTCCATAATCAGGTTTGGCAAGTTTGCACAAATCAGCAATTTCTCCTTTATGATTTGCCCCCATTTCCACAACAAGAATTTCGCATTCACCATCAGCCGAAAGAATAGTAAGAGGTAACCCAATATGGTTGTTAAAATTACCTTTTGTAGCACATACTTTATATTTTTTTGACAATACCTCTTTAATAAGCTCTTTGGTGGTTGTTTTTCCGTTAGTTCCTGTAATACCAATTACTTTAGCCTTTAGATTATCTCTATGCAACGATGCCAAATTCTGCAAAGCAGTTAAAGTATTTTCAACGTAAAAAATTTTATCATCAATAATATCTTTATAAAAAACATCATCGGTAACTGCATAAGCAGCACCGTTACTAACAGCTTGATTAACAAATTTATTACCATCAAAAGTTTCACCTCTCAATGCCCAAAATATTGAATTTTCTGTAATATTTCGAGAATCAGTAGAAATTACAGGATTACCAATAAATACTTCATATAGATTTTTAATACATATATTCATATTATAAAAATTAAATAATTAAAAAAAAATACATATAATTTAATCCATTTATTGTTGATTAAAATATAAGGGAAGAAACATAATTTTTTTACAAACATAAAAAACCCCATTAACTAAAAAAGCTAATGGGGTATAAAAATTAATAAAAATATTAATAATTACCAACTGGACTACCGACTCTTGTCATAGCACATCTAAAGCCAATATACTCAGTTGAAAGGTTTTCATCAAGGAAACGTTTGGTACCAGGGCTAAGCCAATAAGCTCTGTCTTTCCATGAAGCACCTTTATAAATTCTTGCTTTATCGTTTATCATAGAAGTTACGCTATAATCATACATAAGAGCTTTTGTAGGAGCAGACGCAAAATCATCTTCCACACCAGATTTTTCGCCATAATAAATACTTGAAGAATAATCGCCATCAAGATAATTAATATTATCAGCTTTACGATAATTGCGTCTACCTTCAGTTTCTTTAACAGTAACATCACGCCAAGTAATTCTGCCTAAAGTATCTTTTTCAGCAACAGCTAACTCTTCATCAAGCTGTTTTGTTTGGAAAACATTACCTCTAAAGGGTCTGAAATCAGTAAAATCTTCAGGAGATAAAGGTCTGTAAACATCTAAAACCCATTCAGAAACGTTACCTGCCATATTATATAAGCCATAGTCGTTAGGCCAATAAGAGAAAACAGGAGCTGTAATATCTGCATTATCATTAAGGCTACCTGCTACGCCCATATTATCGCCTCTACCTCTTTTAAAGTTAGCTGCAAAGTCGCCTAAATTTCTTAAATCATCGTTACGTGTAATATGTCCATTCCATGGATATATTCTTCGTTCAATAACTCTTTCGTAAAGAGTGTTACCAATAAGACCCAAAGCAGCAAATTCCCATTCAGCTTCGGTCGGAAGTCGATAGCGTGGCAAAAGGATGCCGTCTTCCATTCTAACTTTTCTGGTACCGCTTCCATTGGGGTTCAAATCAATAAGGTCATTTTTCACAATACCTTCATATTGACCTGCAAGATATGCTTCGGTATTAAAATTATTTTCGTTTTGTTGGTCAGGGTCAACTCTTAATATTCCTTCTCTGATGAGTATATATTCATTAACTCTATCTGTACGCCAAGCACAATAATCATTAGCTTGTTTCCAACTAACTCCTACTACAGGATAATCGCGGTAAGCGGGGTGTCGCAAATAGTATTCAACATAAGGTTCGTTGTAAGCCAAAGGACTCCTCCAAACTAAAGTATCGGGCAAAGCTTTACGATAAACCATAGGAAAATCGGTACCAAACACTCTATGTATCCAATAAAGATATTCGAGATAGTCTAAATTACGAACTTCTGTTTGGTCCATATAAAATGAAGATACAGTAACTCTTCGTGGCAAATTATCCCAGGAATAAGGAACTTCTTGTTCGGTACGTCCCATAACAAAAGTACCACCTTCAATTAGAACCAAACCTGGACCAGTTTCCTGTTCAGCATAAGGTACTACTTCAAAACCACCATTTCTGGGTTGGTTGTACTCCCATCCAGTAGTTGGGGAAGCATCTTGTCTACAGGAAGAAAAAGCTAATATTACTGTCAGCATTGACAAGTAAATTAAAAATTTTCGCTTATTGATAATCATACTATATGATTTTTTAAATGGTTACAATTTTTATAATAAACTAAAAAGATGGGCAATTTATTGCACGAATTCTTTTTCTAGCTGGTCTGCAATCGAATTGAAATGCAAAAGAAAATTCGTGTGCACCGCCCGAAGCATTAGATAATTTAGAAACAGTTATATCGTAGCTATATCCAAATTTAAATGTACTTTGTTGAAACCCAGCAAGAAGTATAAGAGCATCAGGGTTTTGGAAATTTTGTCTAAACCAGATACCAGCAACAAAAGGATATCTATTAAAATACATACCATAATTCATTTGTTGAAAATTTTGTTGTTGCATATACAGTAAATTAGGAGAAAGTGTGGGGTCTTCAATTTTTCTTCTTCTTGACCGCCTCATTTTTCCAGTTAAATCAATTACTCCCCCTGTATGTACAGTAAATTTCATAGGCAACTTACTGTAGCTATTAAATCCTTCGTCGGGTTCCGTTAAATGATGTACAGCTATACCACCAAAAATATTTTCGCTATAACCGAGTAAGCCAACAGCAAAATCAGTTGTTGACTTAGTAAGTTCGGGTTGTTTTTCGTTAGAATTATAAACAAAACCATGCTTAGGGTCAATCTGGTCGCCGAAAGTAAGTTTTTGCCAATCCAATGATTTTTGTAGATATGTTGCCTGAAATCCCGCTTTAATAGAAAAAAATCTATTAACAGTTAATTTGTAAGAATAAATTCCACTAACTGTATTTGTTGTAATAGTACCTTCGCCTGCTCTGTCAGTATTAATTAAAAGACCTACTCCACCCGATATAGCGTCAAAATGTTGGTCATAAGAGGCATTATAAGTTACATAAGTACCTGAAATTGAAGGCCATTGATTTCTATAATTCATAATTAACCTCGGGCAAACCGCAGTACCAGCAAAAGCAGGATTAAGAAATAAAGGGTTTGCATAAAATTGCGAAAAATGAGGATCCTGACCGCTTACCGTTGCCGGAGCTATAATTATTATTGCGGTTATTGCTATGATTATTTTTCGAACCATAATATAATGATATAATGTACGCTTAATTTATTAAAAGACTACAATAATACAAAAAAAATTAATAGTCTCAAAACAAATACTATTTTTATTTCAAAAAAATTAATGCATTATCTTATATTTCATTAAAAACGATAAGTTTAAAAGATAATTGTGCATTAAAAAATTGTTGTATCTTATACATTATTTTTTTTATAAAGTTACATTTTTTCCTTAATTATTTCATTTAAGCACAATATTTTTAATTTTATGTAAGTTAATTAATTTCTTTGTTTAATTTTTGTTTGTTATTTTTGTTTGTTATAATTATTTTAATTTGAAATTTTTTAATATCAATTTATTGCTAAACTCTTCTCAAATAAACATCTAATAATTCCAAGATGCTAACTTTAAAAATACATATTAACATCAAATATATTTTTTTTATTAACATATTTTTATTGTTAGGATTTTTAAATATCACTGCACAAAATTCAGCTATACGTCAATTAAATTGGCATAATTACGATTATTCTGAACAAATAAATGACATTAAAATTAAGGGAACTGCATTAGCTTTTGATAAAAACATCATCAAAACTGAATTTGGTTTATTGCCTGTTTATTACGAAGATATTGTAGTTGAAAATGGATTAACAGATGTTAATATTGTTAATGTGAAGTATGCTGAACTTACACCACAAGAAACTGAAATTATTTCTGATGATATTTTAAAAATTAAGAATACTGATTTTGCTTTAAATAAAAATGTATCATTTCATAAAAAACAAACTTATATAACAATTGATTTTTTACCATTTTTTATAAATTCTGAAACTGGCAACATAAATAAAATTATTTCATTTGAATATAATTATATTTATGATAATGATAATAACAACAAATTATATACAAAAAATAAAACTAAAAATTACGCTGTTTCGTCTATCCTTTCAACTGGTACATGGCACAAATTAGCAGTAAATGTTAGTGGTATTTATAAAGTTACTTACGATGAACTTATAAAAGCTGGCTTAACACTTCCAGTAGCCTCTGACAATATTAGATTATTTGGAAATGGAGGTGCAATGTTACCTGAAAAAAATGATGATTTCAGATATGACGACCTTGTTGAAAATGCAATTTATGTTAACGATGGTGGCGATGGCAATTTCGATCCCGGCGATTTTTTCCTTTTCTATGGGCAAGGTACTACTACATGGAAATATAATAACGAAAACAATAAATTTAAACATAGCAAGCATTTATATTCCGATTTGAATTATTATTTTTTAACTATTGACAACGGGCAAGGGAAACGAATCTCTTCTGAACCTTCTTCTCCCCTACCTGCTAATAATTTTGTTAATACTTTTAATGACTACGCATTTCATAACAACGATTCCCTAAATTTGATAAAATCAGGAAAGATATGGTATGGCGAAAAGTTTGATATAATTACAACACACTCATTTAATTTTAACAAACCCAATATTGTTGGAGGTTCTATTGCAAACATTACTGTTGATATTGCAGCAAACTCACCAGTTAGCAGTACTTTTACAATTAATGTTGATGGGCATTCCGCCCCCATTACAATACAACCAATTGCTCAGGGCTTAAATTCCGATTTTGCTAAACAGGCTAATGCTGTATTTGATTTTACCCCAAACGATGATATTATTAATGTTGCATTATCTTATGATAAACCAGTAAATTCATCAGTTGGATGGCTTAATTTTATAGAAATAAACCTTGTTCGTAATTTAGTGTTTAACGGTGGACAAATGAGTTTTAGAAATATCGAAAGTGTTAATTCTGGCAATATTTCTGAATTTACAATAGCAGGTGCAAACAACTCAACACAGGTTTGGAATATTACAAACTTAGCCAACATAACTCTTATGGAAGGCATTTTAAACGGCTCTGTTTTTAAGTTCCGCACCCCTACCGACACTCTTAAAGAATTTGTAGTTCATAATGGTACTTCTTATAATACAGTATCCAGTATTTCTTATGTTGCAAATCAGAACTTGCATGGCTTGGGACAGTATGATATGGTAATAGTAACCTACCCTGCTTTTATTTCGGAGGCAATGAGGTTGGCTGATTATCATACTGTTAAATCGGGCTTAAGTGTTGTTGTGGTATTTCCTCAAACTATATATAATGAGTTTTCGTCGGGGAAACAAGATATAGCTGCTATACGAAACTTTATGAAAATGTTTTACGACAGAGCTTCTAACGAAGATGAAATGCCTAAATACTTACTTTTGTTTGGCGATGGTTCTTATGACCCCAAAAACAGAATTAGTGAAAACACTAATTTGATTCCTACGTTTCAGTCATTAAACTCATTACAGTACGCTTTTTCTTATGTATCAGATGATTTTTTTGGATTGTTAGATGATGGTGAAGGGTATGAATGCAATGGTTCGCTTGATATAGGCATTGGACGTTTCCCTGTAAAAACTTTAGACGAAGCAAGTGCTATTGTCGATAAAATGATACGTTATTCAGATAATAATCAAGATGAGTATACTCAAAGCAATGGTTGTAGTGCTTTTATTAATGAAATACCTGCACTTGGAGACTGGCGAAACATTATAACATTTATCGCAGACGACGAAGACAACAACCTACACTTGGCACAAACAGAAACACTTACAAATATTGTTGAAACAAATAATAAAATAGTAAACATTGAAAAAATATATCTTGACGCATATCAACAACAATCATATTCAGGCGGGCAAAGGTATCCTGAAGTTAATGATGCTATAAATAAAAGAGTTGAACGTGGAGCATTAATAATAAATTATACAGGACATGGCGGTGAAGTAGGCTGGTCGCACGAAAGAATTATTGAACTATCTGATATTAATAAGTGGAGTAACAAAAAAAATATGCCTGTTTTTGTTACTGCAACCTGCGAATTTAGCCGATTTGATGACCCTGTCAGAACCTCAGCAGGAGAATTAGTATTGCTTAATAAAAATGGAGGAGGTATAGCATTATTTACAACTACCCGCCTCGCTTTTGCAAATTCCAATTTTAATCTTACCAAAAGTTTTTATCAGAATGTTTTTAATAAAACAAATGGAGAATTTTTAAAAATGGGAGATGTTATAAGAATTAGCAAAGTAGCAAACGGTTCAAGTTCATATATAAGAAATTTCGTTTTATTAGGTGATCCCGCTCAAGATATTGCTTTCCCTAAACTTAACGTTGTTACCACATCTGTTCCTGACACAATGAAAGCATTGTCGTTAGTTAATATAAATGGTTATATTGCCGATGACCTTAATAATAAAGTAACAACTTTTAATGGTGTTATTAATATTACTGTTTTCGACAAAAAATCTACTACAACTACACTTGGCAATGATATTGGCAGCTATCCTGTTAATTTTTCGGTAAGACGCAATATAATATATAAAGGTAAAGCAGTTGTTGAAAATGGTAATTTCGCTTTTTCTTTTATTGTTCCTAAAGATATTGCTTACAAATTTGGTAAAGGTAAAATAAGTTATTATGCTGAAGATGGAAGTATTGATGCAGCAGGCTATTACGATGATTTTGTTATAGGCGGTGCCGATTTAAATGCACCAGTTGATTATACTGGTCCCGAAATTAAACTTTTTATGAACGATACTTTTTTTATTTCAGGAGGCATAACTAACGAAAACCCTCTATTAATCGCATACATAAATGATGAAAATGGAATAAATACAGTTGGCAACGGAATTGGTCATGATATTGTGGCTGTACTAGATGACAACACCGAAAAGTCTTATGTATTAAACGATTATTATGAAGCTGATTTAAATACATATAAAAGAGGATTTATAAATTATCCTTTTAAAAATTTGTCGGAAGGTTCCCATACTTTATCTTTAAAAGTTTGGGATGTATATAATAATTCTTCAGAAACAGAAATAGAATTTTTTGTATCTTTATCTGATAATTTGCTTATATCAAAGGTAATAACATATCCAAATCCTTTTTACGATTATGTATCGTTCGTATTTGAACATAATAACCCTTGCTGTGAACTGAATGTACAGGTACAAATTTTTTCAATAACAGGGCAACATATTAGAACAATAAATAAAGTTGTAGAAACAAACGGTTTTAGAACAGTACCTTTAATATGGAATGGGAAAAATAATAATGGCGTTGCACCTGGTAAAGGTTTTTATATTTACAGGCTAAGAGTTACAAATCAAGATGGCAATAGTCAAGAAAAAACAGGCAAATTATTATTAATGAAGTAAATAGAATATGTATTTAATAAAAAAAACAACTGCAATATTTGTTTTTACAAAAACGTTATATTTGCATTCTAAAAAAAATGAATAAAAAACTTATTAGAATAATATTTTTTAAAATAAATCTTCCGAAATTAAGTTACTAAAGTGTTAAAATAATTAAAATACCAATGATGATAAAGTTGTTGAAATCCACCACTTTTTTATTCTGTATAATATTTTCAAGCAAGTTTATTTTTTCGCAGAATTATCATACAACGAGTGAATTATTGGGTCAGGATCAGATAAATGCAATTTCAACTGCTGTCCCTTTTCTAATGATAGCCCCTGACTCAAGAGCAGGTAGTTTGGGCGATGTTGGAGCTGCTTCAACACCTGATGCTAATTCAATGCATTGGAATCCTGCAAAATACGCTTTTATAGATAAAGATATGGGGTTTTCGGTTTCATATACTCCTTGGTTAAGAGCATTAGTTAACGACATAAATCTTGGATACCTAACAGGATATAAGAAATTTGGCGACAATCAAGCACTTGCTGCAAGCCTTAGGTACTTTTCGCTTGGCGAAATAATTTTTACTAATATTTTTGGAGAAGAAACTCATCATGTGAAACCTAATGAATTTGCTTTTGATATTGCTTATTCCCGTAAATTATCTGATAATTTTTCAGGTGCCGTTTCTTTAAGATATATTTATTCAAATTTAACAAGCGGTATTGATGTTAATGGTTCTGAATCGCATCCTGGACAATCTGTTTCAACTGATGTTTCAGTTTATTACCATAAACCTCTTGAAATCAACGACAAAGAAGCAATATTTGCTATTGGTGCTAACATCTCAAATTTGGGTGCCAAAATTTCTTATACTTCAACAACTGACAGAGATTTTATACCTATGAATTTAAAATTAGGACCTTCGTTCTTTATTCAACTTGATGAATATAATTCGTTGGAATTTATGTGCGATGTTAATAAGCTCTTGGTTCCAACTCCTCCTATATATGAAATGGATGATAAGGGAAATCCCGTTAAAGATGGACAAGGTAATCTAGTAATTTATAAAGGTAAAGACCCGAAAGTTCCAGTAGGCACAGGGCTATTCCAATCATTTTCAGATGCTCCCAATGGCTTTAAGGAAGAAATCAGAGAATTTACTTATGCGTTTGGTTTGGAATACTGGTACGACAAACAATTTGCTATAAGAGCAGGTTATTTTCACGAACATCCTACCAAAGGTAACCGCGAATATGTTACATTAGGTGCTGGTTTAAAATATAATATTTTTGGATTAGATTTCGCTTATTTAGTGCCTTTTGAACAAAGAAATCCTCTCGAAAATACATTAAGATTTACTTTAACTTTCGACCTAGACGCTTTTCGCGAACAGAATAAAAAAATTGATTAGTGTATAGAATTGGCTTTGGCTTTGATGTTCATCAATTAAAAAAAGGCTATCCCCTATTTATTGGTGGTGTTTTAATCCCTTCTAATGTTGGGGCAGTTGGGCATTCTGATGCTGACGTTTTGATACACGCAATTTGTGATGCTTTGCTCGGAGCGCTTGCACTTAAAGATATTGGACACCACTTTCCCGACACATCTGATGAATTTAAAAACATTGACAGCAAAATATTACTTTCTAAAGTAGTTGATCTAATTAAATTAAAAGGATATAATGTTGAAAACATTGACACCACTGTTTGTCTTGAAGCCCCTAAAATAGCAGAATATATAGAC
>CAZDEU010000016.1:3286-8962 GCA_964504265.1 uncultured Bacteroidales bacterium | reverse complement strand
AAACATTGACACCACTGTTTGTCTTGAAGCCCCTAAAATAGCAGAATATATAGACAAAATGACAGAAATTATCTCTAAAATATTATGTATTGATAAAGACAGAGTTTCAGTAAAAGCCACCACAACCGAAAAACTTGGTTACACAGGCAGAGGCGAAGGCATTGCTGCATATTGTGTTGCTTTATTATATTCAAATTAGATGTAAAAAAAATCTCATCTTACATTAAACTTTCTGAACTTAGCAAAGCACTTTTGCAATCATTACAAAATCTTCAACACTTAATTGTTCAGCCCGCATCGACATTAGATGTTGTATAGAATCAAAGTTATTATAGCTTTGCAAATCAAATGATGATAAAGCGTTTCGTAGTGTTTTTCGTCTTTGGTTAAAACCAGCTTTTACTATTTGTATAAATTTCCCTTCGTCGCAATTAAGTGATGTTTTGTCATTTCTTTGCAGTCGTATAACACCAGATTTTACTTTAGGAGGCGGAAAAAACACACCTTCATTTACAGTAAAAAGATATTCTGTTTTATACCAAGCTTGTGTTAAAACGCTTAAAATTCCATACTCTTTACTGCTAGGTGCCGATACAATTCGCCTTGCAACTTCTTTTTGAAACATACCAACTACTTCGGGTATTTGATTTCTGTTTTCTAAAATCTTAAAAAGAATTTGAGATGAAATATTATAAGGGAAATTGCCAATAACTGCAAATTGTTCAGAAAAAATTGAATTAAGGTCAAGTTTTAAAAAATCTTTATTAATAATTTGATTTTCGTCAATAATAAATTCAGAGATTAAATAATTTATTGATTCTTGGTCAATTTCAACTACATAAGTGCTAAAATCATTATTTAATAAAAGAAATTTTGTAAGAATACCCTTGCCAGGTCCTATTTCAAGAACAAAATTATAATTTTCGTGCAAAGTAAGGCTATTAGCAATTTTAGCAGCAATAGCAGTTTCAGTTAAGAAATGCTGACCAAGTTTTTTTTTGGGTTTAACAAAATTCATATTATTCTGTTATATCACCTCTTAAATATCTGAATCGTCGACGAGCTTCTACGCTATAAAGGCTACCTGGATATTCAATCAACAAATCCTGATAAAGTTCCATAGCCTTCTCAATATCATGAAAAACATCTTCTTGTATTAAAGCTCTGTTAAATAAAGCATCATCGGCAAGTATATCATAAGCATAAGTTTGAGCAATAATAGCAAAAATACTATCGGCTTCATTAAAGCGTTTCATACTCATTAAAATCTGAGCTTTTTTAAAATGTACATCATCAATAATAGGGTGATACGAAAAAACTTTTATAAGTGTGTCGAGTGTTAATAAGGCGTAGTCTTTTTTATTTCTAAAATAATGCAAATCGGCAAGAGCAAACATAGCTAAAGCATTAGTAGAGCTATCAACAGGGTCAACATTATCAGAAATTAACAACGATAATTCCATAGCATCGTTAGCAATAAGTTTAGAAGTAGCAGCTTTCAGCACATTAAGCTGAGCCTTAGCCCAATCGAATTCACCAATATAATACGACAATTTAGCATTTTTAAATTTCGCAAGATGTCCTATAGGTTCATTTTTAAAATTTTCATCCTTTTCAACTTGCGAATAAAGTAAAGTTGCTTCCCAAACATCGCCTGTCATAAGATATATGTCGGCAAGTTCAATTTTGCAATCAGCTTTATCAATGGGTCTTATTCCACGCATAGCTATAGCTTCGTTAAGTAAAGCAATAGCAAGACTGTCGTTGTACAAATAAAAAGCTTCAAGACGAGCAAGGTTTTTAATAAGAGGAACTGTATTACTATTTCGACCAAGCTCAATTATAGCAGTATTATAATCTTTTTGTAAATTTAGTAATTCTTGCTGCGTATAATTAATATCTTCAGTAATTTTAGAATATCTAGTATTAATTAACTCAATACGGCTGTCGAAATAATAGGGAGTAACCTCACCCTTAGCTAAAACATAGTTATAAGCATCAATAGCCACATCATAATCTTTATTAGCAGCACTTAACCTCGCAATTTGAAGAACTCTTATACCATCTTCGTTCATTCTTCGATCTAATGATTTTGCCTGCATCAAAGCAGATGAAAAATCTTTTTGCTGGATAAGAAGCCATAAAAGCATTTCGGTATAAAATGTTTTATCGGGAAACTTTTTAATTCTGTTCAAAAGTGCATTTCTAACAATGTCAATTCTTGTACCTTCAGCATCATCCTGCGAAACAAAATCTTGTAACCTCTGCTGAACATAATTTGAATACGACTGAAAATTTTCGTCTAATATATTAAGATACTCTTCAGTCATTTCATTGTAATTGCCCTGAGCATAATGTAAATTTGCTATTTCTATACTAAAGTTATAATTGCCTTTAAGCAAATCCTTACCTTTTTTATAAGTTTCTAAAGCGTGCGAATATAAAGCACGAGAAATAAAGGCGTTAGCAGTATTACTTATTTTATTGCGGTCGGCTTTTAAATTATTTATTATTGAAGCATAATGTTTATTTGCTTTATTAGCGTCGCCTTCCAATTGATACAAATAGCCTATATCGACATTAAAATAAGGTTCATCAGGATTTTTTTTAAATTCTTTCTTAATAAATTTTTCAGCAGTTTTATTTTCACCAAGTTCAAATAAACACTGTATATATTGTCTGTAAAAATATGTACTAGTTTTTTTTTCGTAAAGTTGTTCGTAAAGTTCAGCAGCTTTTAAAAATTCTTTTTCCTGAAAATACTGATGTGCAAGTCGTTCAGTAGTTTGATTTTGCGAATATAATGATAATTCAGATAAAACGAATAAAAAACAAGATAAAACGGGAAAAAACTTTTTAATCATTTTATTATTTCTGTTTTGTTGCTTTAAGTTTTTCAATAACATCTACAATAACAGGGTTAAGGGAATCGAACTTATGCATTTCGACAAGTGCCTGATTAATAGTTAATTCAGTAAAATTTTTTAAAGTAGCTGTATTAATTCTCTCATCATCAAAATATTTATTAAAATCGTCTTTTGAAATATTATTCTTTTTAATATCTCTTTTTAAAGTATCTAATTTTTTGAATGAATACTCAAGTTCAATTTTAATATCAGGAATTCTTCTGAAATAATTCCGCAATGGTTTACGAATGTAGCCATATTGAGTAATAGCATTCCAGATGTATTCATCATCTTTTTCAGAAAAATTTGCTTTAATAGTTTTAATATTATCAAGATATTCAGAATAAACCTGACTAATCTTGTTTGAATCAATTTTCAAAATAATATTTTCAATACCTATAAGTTCATTTTTTAAACTATCAACGCGTTCAATTTCAGCTTTGTTATTATTATTACACGAAATTAAAAGACTTATCAAAAACAAACTCAATATTTTATGTAAATTCATCATAATACAGATATTTAATAATTATTAATCAATTTTATTAAACCCGGTATAAGGTATAAGTGCTGTTGGTATTTCAATAAAATTATCCTTTTGATTATTTTCTAAAAGAGCAGCCACAATACGAGGTAACGCCAAAGCACTGCCATTTAGTGTATGAGCTAATTTAGTAGTACCATCAGCATCTTTAAACCTAAGTTTCATACGGTTAGCCTGAAACGATTCAAAGTTAGAGACAGAACTAACTTCAAGCCATTTTTTCTGAGCAGCCGAATAAACTTCAAAGTCATAAGTTAAAGCACTTGTAAAACTCATATCACCACCACATAATTTAACAATTCTGAAAGGAAAATTTAATTCTTTAAGCAAAAAAGTAACGTGTTCAACCATTTCGTTGAGTGCAATATAAGAATTATCGGGGTGTTGAATCTGAACAATTTCAACTTTATCGAATTGATGAAGTCTATTAAGTCCTCTCACATCTTTACCATAAGAACCAGCTTCACGTCTAAAGCAAGCAGAATAAGCCACATTTTTAAGAGGCAAATCATCATGTTTAAGAATTACATCACGGTAAATATTAGTTACAGGCACTTCGGCAGTTGGAATAAGATAAAAATTATCTAATTGAGCAAAATACATTTGTCCGTCTTTATCGGGCAACTGCCCTGTTCCGTACGCTGATGCCTCATTAACCATTAGAGGTGGCTGAATTTCAGTATATCCAGCAGCAATAGCTTTATCTAAGAAAAAAGAGATTAAAGCACGCTGCAGTTTTGCCCCTTTACCTTTATAAATTGGGAAACCAGCACCAGTAATTTTACTACCAAGTTCAAAATCAATAATATTAAATTTAGAAGTTAATTCCCAGTGAGGTAAAACACTACCCGACAATTTAGGCATTTCGCCGTATGAAAAAACAATTTCGTTATCATCGGCATTATTTCCTTTGGGAACAGTATGATGTGGAGTATTAGGCAACTTTACAAGTAATTCATTAAGTTCGAGTTCAGTAGCAGAAAGTTTATCTGATAATTCTTTAGCTTTAACTTTAAGAGCAGCCGTTTTATCTTTTATAACAGCAGCATCTTCTTTTTTGCCTTGCTGCATAAGCTTACCTATTTCTTTAGAAATAGCATTAGCTTCGGCTAATGTAGCATCCAGATTTTGTTGAGTTTTGCGTCTGATTTCGTCAGTAGATATAATTTGACTAATGATTTCTTTAGCGTCAAAATTTTTTACCGACAATAATTCAACAATTTTTTCAGGATTAGCTTTTATTGAATTTAGAATTAGCATATATTAATTTTTTGTAATTATAATAAATAAAAAAATCTCCTGCAAGCGCTAAGCAACAG
This sequence comes from uncultured Bacteroidales bacterium, assembly GCA_964504265.1. GTDB lineage: Bacteria > Bacteroidota > Bacteroidia > Bacteroidales > JAKIYJ01 > JAKIYJ01. Next base: position 4,193 of record CAZDEU010000016.1, on the reverse strand, counting down.
GAGATTTTCCGGTAAAAACCGCTTATGCCGGGAATAAGCCCTGTTTAAGCGGGGATAATATTAACTACAGATTTATTGTTTCGTGTACCAGCAAACTGGACAGTACCATCGGTGAGAGCAAACAAAGTATGATCTTTTCCGATGCCTACGTTAAGACCAGGAAAGTGTACTGTACCTCTTTGACGAATAATAATATTACCAGCTTTAGCAAACTGACCACCGTAAATTTTCACACCAAGTCGCTTGCTGTGTGATTCTCTGCCGTTATGTGAACTTCCGGCACCTTTCTTATGAGCCATATCAATTAATATTATATAATTAAACTTTATTCAGCATTATTTTCTACAACATCATTTGTTGAATCAGCATTAGTTTCAACTTTAGCCTTTCTTGATGTTTTAGCTTTAGGAGCTGCAATATCTTCAATAAGTACTTTTGTAAAATATTGTCTGTGTCCATTACATTTTTGATAACCTTTGCGGCGTTTCTTCTTAAAAACTAATACTTTATCACCTTTAAGATGATTAATAATTTTTGCAGAAACACTAATACCTTCTACAAATGGCTTTCCTACACTTATCTTTCCATCATCGTCAAGCAATAATACTTTTTCAAATTGAACCGAAGTACCTTCTTCACCTTCTAACCTGTGAACACATACTTCTTGTTCTTTTTGTACTTTAAATTGCTGTCCTGCTATATCAACTATTGCATACATCTTTTATAATCCTTTTTTGTTTTGAGGTGCAAAGATAAAAAAATATTTTATATTAACAATTGCTTTTTAAAAAAATGATTAAAACTTTTTTGATAATATAACAAATTTAATTTTTTAAACAATTGCAAACCAGTTTAACCTACATCTTCTGAGTTCTATTTTTCAACTGTATTATTGTTTTGTTAAGCT
>CAZDEU010000016.1:0-3186 GCA_964504265.1 uncultured Bacteroidales bacterium | reverse complement strand
ATGCACCTGCCAACCAAGTTCGTGTAATTCCATTGATAATCGCATTTCGCCATAAAGTCCAATGACTTGTTTTTTCTTTTCGTCTAACTCGTTCATAATAAATTAAATTCAGAAATTTGAGTTAATTTTGTATTAAATAATTCTGGTTGCAACGATTTTCTTAAATTTTGCATACTGCTTTTGCCAAACATTTCTTTATTTAATTCTATACCAACACCAATTCTTCCGAGTTGTTTTGCTACTATTACAGAGGTGAAACTACCACCAAAAGGGTCTAAAACATATTCATCTGGATAAGAAAACATTTTAACAGCAAATTCAGGAATTTCATTAGGGAATGGTGCAGTATGTCCCAAAGTATTTATTCCTTTTGAATTTATTTTAATAACAGGATTAATTTTTATTATATCTCTTCTCCATTTTTTAATAAAGTCAGTTTCAATTTTAAATTTTTCATCTTGTCTGCCTTGTGTAATTATTGTTTTTAACGAAAATCGTTTGCCCCTATTTGCCTTGCTACGTTCAAAACATTCCAAATTCTTACATTCCCAACTTTTTAAACCAATTTCAGAATAAGCATTACCATTAACTTTTAGGCAACCACAAACAGGGCAAGGGTAGCGAGTATTATCGTTTCTATGTTTATGAAAAATTAAAATATGTTCATAACAATTCATTGGATACTGATAAAAAGGGAATGGTTTATTGCCATTTTTATGACGCTCACTTTGCACCTCTCCTTTGTCCCAAATAAAATTATCAACAAAAGTAAAACCCTCTTCCTCAAATATCTTTGTAAAATAAGCCCCTAATGGAATACGTCTTTTGCCCCAAGTAGATTTTGTTGTTATGTTGTCATTATCAAAAATATCACCTACATTAAAAACAAAAACTCTATTATTCTCAAGCACACGATAAGCTTCGCGAATAATCATACGCATATCATCTAAATAATCATTAAGATTTTCCCATTGAGAGTATTCTCGTGCATTATAATATGGAGGCGAGGTTACCATTAAATGTATTGATTCTGAGTTCATACCTCTCAAAGCATCAAGACAATTCCCCCAAATAATTTTTATTCCGTCGTCTTTTTTATTTAAAAAATTAACAAGTAATTTATTTGTATTAATGTACTGATTTTGATAGTCTTTTTTGACGAAATCAACATAAATTTCAGTAAATTTATCAATAATTTCTTTTCTATTTGATTTATTTTTTAAAAAATCAACTGATTGTAAAAACTCTGCAAGCCGTTCATTATTTAAAAATGTTTCCTTTAAATAAGGACGACTTATTTCAATAATTGTTTCTATATATGGTTTTTTATTGATCATTAATGTAAAAATAATAATATTACAAAAATACATTTTATTTTTCAAATAATTTTTTTACAAACAGTTTACACACAATTTTAAAAAAATTCAATTACGAATCTTGCCAGATTTTTACCTGTGGTAATCATTAAAATTCATACTATCTGCGTTCAACTATTCTTAAAAAAACTAATTAAGTAAGACTCAACAAGCCTGCACTAAAACGTTTTATTGCTTCTTCTAATCTATCCATAGAAGTTGCATAAGAAAGTCTGACAGTGTTAGGACTTCCGAAAGCCTGTCCCGGCACTAATGCTATATAATAATTTTGAAGAAGGTAATCGCATAAACACTGACCGTCTTTTATAATATTATCAGCATTTTTCTTCCCATAATAATATGAAACGTCAGGCAAAATATAAAAAGCACCTTGTGGAGTGTTTGTTTTAATCCCGGGTATTTGAGCAAGCATATTCAAAGCATTATCTCTTCTTTGCTTAAAAGCCGACAACATATTTTCAATATCTGCAGAAGATGAAGGATCAGTATCTAATGCAACAACAGCAGCCTTTTGAGTAATAGAATTAGTGCCTGAAGTAACTTGCCCTTGCAGTTTATCGCATGCTTTTGCAATAAAAGCAGGTGCAGCAATATATCCCAGACGCCAACCAGTCATGGCAAAACCTTTACTTACACCATTAACTATTATTACTCTATCTTTAATATAATCAAATTCAGCTATGCTGTTATGTACTCCTGTAAAATTTATATTTTCATAAATTTCGTCAGAGATAATATAAATGTTCGGATATTTCTTTAAAACTAAAGCCAATTGCTCTAGTTCCTCTTTAGTATAAACAGAACCTGAAGGATTGCATGGCGAGGAGTAAATAATAGCTTTTGTTTTAGGAGTAATAGCTTTTTCGAGTTGAGAAGCAGTAATTTTAAAATCATGTTTAATATCTGCTTCTAAATAAACTGCTTTGCCCTCGGCTAATCTTACAATTTCTTTGTAAGAAACCCAGTAAGGGCAAGGTACTATAACTTCATCGCCAGGATTAACAAGACACAACATTGCGTTGTAAATTGACTGTTTTGCACCAGTTGAAACAACAATGTTTTCAGGTTTATAATCAAGCCCGTTATCTCTTTTAAGTTTGCGACAAACAGCTTGTCGTAATTCAGGAATTCCTGACACAGGAGTGTAATGTGTAAAATTATCGTTAATTGCTTGTATAGCAGCAACTTTAATATCTTCGGGAGTATTAAAATCGGGTTCACCAACTGCGAGGCTAATTACATCATGACCTTTAGCCATCAACTCACGGCTCATCCTCATCATCGCCAACGTTTCTGATTCAGCGAGCGAATTAATTCTGTTTGAAAGAAATTCATTCATAATTTATTTTTTTAAGATTGTTCAAATTTATAAAAAGATTTCATTTTAAAAATAAAGTCTAAGAATTATTTTAAGGTAATATTATTATATATGCAAAATAATCAACAATTTAAAATATTAATTTAAGTATAATTTATTAACAAGCCGAAAAAAATTGCATATTTACGTTTTTATAGACAAAAAAGATTTTTTTTTCTTTCAACTTTCAACTTCTAACTTTAAAAATTACCAAAAGGTCGCTCCTACGGAGCTAAAAAAAATTATCACAACTCTACATTCTGCCAAGATATCGCTCCTACGGAGCTAAATAAAAAATACAATTTTATTTACGATTTTTATAGACGAATTAAATGTTTTTTTCTTTCAAATTTCAACTTTTTAACTTTACAAACTTTATAACTTTATAACTTTATAATCTTTATGAACTTTATGAACTTTATGAACTTTTTTATATCTTTGCATTGATTTTCA
>CAZDEU010000015.1:20593-29314 GCA_964504265.1 uncultured Bacteroidales bacterium | reverse complement strand
ACTTAAAATCCTGTGACCATTGCGGTCGTGCGGGTTCGATTCCCGCCCCGGGTACTATTCAAGCCTTTTAATCTTTTGATTTTAAGGCTTTTCTTTTTTTATATTTAATTATTTTATCTGCATTATTTCCTGACTTTGACTCTGACCCCCTTAATATGTTTCAAGAAATTTTAATCGAATAACATAATGTAAGGTAATTTTGAGCTGAGATACCCATTAGGGTATTTCCAAGATTATATATTGCTGATATTTCGTTTATTACAAAATAATTAAAAAAAGTCCTAATTTCTGGAACCTTGGTATCAAACCGATTTATCAACTGTTCATGCTATTATTGGTTTTGCTATTATGATGCTTTTAGATGTTGCTCATTGTTAATGTTTTATCTAAATATTTTTTATGTTAGTTTAAATTGATTTATTATTTGTATGAAGTATTTATAATTTATTTTGCAAAATATTATAATTTATATGTACAACTTTAATATTTATTTAAAATCCTAATAATATTTTTATTAATTTCAGTTTCGATGGAGTATGCGGTGAGTATTTTACGTTTGGTTCAAAATAAGTATTTTTTTCTAAAATACTTTTATAGTGTGAAAATGCTTTAAATCCTGCTTCACCATGATATGAACCAATACCACTATTCCCAACACCTCCAAAAGGAAGATGATTATTTCCAATATGCATAATTGCATCGTTTATACAACCACCTCCAAATGAAATTTCGTTTAATATTCTTTTTTTAGTTTCAGTATTATTGGTGAAAATATAACAAGACAAAGGGCGTGGTCTTTGTTTTACTTTAATTATTGCATCCGTCAATTCAGCATATTCTAAAATAGGCAAAATGGGTCCAAATATTTCATCTTGCATCACAGCATCGTCAAAATTTATATCGGTCATTATTGTTGGCTGAATGTAAAGTTTTTCAATGTTGCTTTCTCCTCCATAATATATTTTTTCTTTATTTATTAATGATATTATACGTTCAAAATTGCGTTTGTTTATTATTTGAACATAATTTCCATTATCTATGCTAAAAGCAGATTTTTTAATTTCTTTAACCAGTTGTTCTAAAAAAATATTTTTTATTGATTTGTGAACCAGCACATAATCGGGGGCTATACAGGTTTGCCCCGCATTTAAAAATTTTGCCCAAATAAGTCGCTTTGCTGAAATAGCAATATTGCAATTTTCGGTGATAAAAGCAGGACTTTTTCCGCCTAATTCAAGTGTAACTGGTATTAAGTTTTTAGCTGCTTCTTGATAAACAATTTTGCCAACTGCAACACTTCCTGTAAAGAATATTTTATCGAATTTTTGTTTTAGTAATTCTTGTGTTTCAAAAACCCCACCTTCAACAACTGCAAAATATTTTGTGGGGAAATTATTGCTAATTATTTTGTGTATAACAGCACTTGTGTTTGAAGCAAGTTCGCTTGGTTTTAATACAACTGTACATCCTGCGGCTATAGCAGCAACAACAGGTGAAAAAGTTAAATTATAAGGATAATTCCATGCACCAATAATTAATGAAACCCCTAGTGGCTCTGGAATTATATAACTTTTGGCTGGTAAATTAACTAAATTAGTTCTTACTTTTCTTGTTTTAGTCCACTTTTCTATTTTACGTATAGCTCCTTTTATTTCAATGTAAACTGGAGCTAATTCGGTTGTATATGTGTCAAATTTTGATTTTTTAAAATCCAATTCAATAGCTTTGTATAAATCTGCTTCATTTTCTTTAATGATATTAAATAATTTTTTTAATTGATTAATTCTGAACTTAACTGGTTTTGTTTTATTCTGTTGAAAATAATTCTGCTGTGAGGCAATTAATTGTGGTATTTGAGAATTCATTTTGTTTTGGTTTCATGTTTATATATTTTCAAATATAAAACACATATAATTTGCTAATATATGTGAGTATTTTTTATCAATTATTTCAATTGATATATTATTAAAATTGTTTTATTGATGAGATAAAAAATTAATTACAGGATTTGCATAAATATTGTAAAAATATAGTTTAAGTGTAGTTTTATTGCCTTCAATTAAGTTTAATTTACTATTAACATATTCATTAAATTTTTCTGAATCTTGTTTGTTATATTTTTTATCAATAAATCTCTTTGAATTATTCAATATGTCGAAAGCTATGTAATTATTAGCATTTAATATGTAATTAATATGAATTTGTCTGTCAATTTCTTTTACTACGGCTTCAACTACCTCGTTTGGTGTTAATGGCAATCCTGATAAATTGCTGATAAATTCGTTTAAGGCTTTGCCGAATTGAAGATGTACTCGCCCTTTAAAAGCAGTTATTCCGTAAAGTACATTTTCAAAATCTTCGTTTGGCGATTTAATGTATTTTCCGTTTTCAGAATAGTATAATTGTTTAACCTTAAATAAGTCGCAGGGCTCATATTCATAAGAAATGCAAACTGGTACTATATTTAGATTTTCAAGAGTATCACAAATATTTTCAGATTTTAATGAAAGCATTTTAATTAGTCCGCTTTGTGTTTTGTCGTTCCCATCTTTTGTCCGTCCATCTTTTTGTGCAATCCATACCGATTCTTTTTCTTCTTTTATGGTATTATTAATATATGCCGAATGCAGTAATGCGTTCTGATATTGTTCATTTCTGTTTCCACCTCTGTATAGCGTAAACATCTTGTTCATTTTTCCAAGGTCTATTATAAACTCATTCGACATTAAATTGCTGCCAAAAGTTATTTGAGATGTTTTATGATTATTATTAAAAAGTACAATCTGCATAATAGCCGAGTCAAGTACAATGTCTCTGTGATTGGCTATAAAGAGGTATGCTTTTTTATTATCAAGATTTTCTATTCCACCATACGTAAATTTGCTCGCAGTTTTGCTTAGTATTTTTTTTACTGCATAATCTGAAAATATTTTTTGAAACATATAAATTGAATCAATATTTTTTAACATATCTATAACTTCTTCATATTTTTTATCATCATATAAATAATTAACAATATTGATAAAAAGAGGGCTATTGATTACTCTCTGCATTGCTGGTGCAATTTCAGCATCGTTGTATGGCCTTATAATTTCAAATTTTTCTTTCATAACTTATATTTCAATATTTCTTCGGTCAATAAATTTAACAGGTTTTCTTTTTAAATCAGAATTTATCATTTTTTCTAAATCGGCAGGTTCCATAAACTGAATAAATGGTGCTACTCTTAGCTTAGCTCTAAAATGATCTTTAATGTTTTTTTCAAGATATTCAGTATAAGAGTTACAGCCAATTTTGACTAATATATCGTCTGTATCAATGCTATTGGTAGATACTTCAACAATATAGTTTTTAACTTCTGGAATATCATTCAAAATATCGTATAAAGATTGTGGGAAAAGAGTGGTACCTTTAAATTTAATCATTTGATTCTTTCTGCCGACTATAGGACCAATTCTAAGAGAATTTCTGCCACATTTACAACTTTCGGTATAATGGCAGCAAATATCTCCTGTTTTAAATCTTACAAGCGGCATAGCTTCTATGCCTATATTTGTTATTGTTATTTCACCAAGTTCTCCTTCTTTTACAGTATTATTGTTTTCGTCTAAAAATTCTACTATAAGCATTTCGGGTATTAAATGTCCGCCTTTACCTTGCTCACATTCGGTAAAAGCAGCACCCATTTCGGTAGACGCATAAGTAGAAAATAAATTTATGTTCCATTTGTTTTTAATTGTTTGTCCTAATTTGTTCAGACTGAAATCGTTGTTTCGTAAAGCTTCTCCAATACAAATTGCTGATTTAACAGAGGTTTTATTATAGTCGATGTTATTATTTTCAGCATATTCTATTAATTTTAATAAAAATGAAGGTATAGTAACTATGTAAGTTGGTGATACTCTTTTGATTGTATCGAACTGAAGCTCTGGATTACCTGGACCAACACGAACTATACCTGCACCTAATTTTTTTAATCCTAAAAAATATGCTAAGCCTGCCATAAAACGCCTGTCTAATGTTACCATTAAATGATAAATATCCTTATATGACCCACCAGCACATAAAAAAGATAGATATTCATTGGTCGCTAATCTTTCTAAATCATTTGAAGTTGTTGCAAAAGTTACTGGATTGCCCGAAGTGCCTGATGTTGTTATATAGTCGATAATTTTATTTTTGTCGACACAAAGAAAATCCATATTTCTTTTTTGCAAATCTTCTTTATTTGTTACAGGAAGATATGAAAGGTCTTGTATGGTCTTTATCTTCGACAGTTCAACGTTTTTGAATAAATCTTTATAAAATCTTGAATTTTTATTAACATAATCTAAAATTAATGGTATTTGTTTTTCCTGATATAATTTTATTTCTTGATTCGATTTAAATGAAATTCCTATATTCATATCGTTAATTTATTGTTGTTTGTCAATGTAATTTGAAATTTATAACTTGTTTAACCATTGTACTTAGGAGTTAAATTATTATATTTTTTTATCTTAATTTAATATTTCAAATTTAATTGTTGAGTTATCTTTATTTTCGTTAAGTACTATTGTTTTTTTGTTCAACAAATAGATATTAAAAAATGATAAAATATAATTATTAATTGTTTGCATTGAAGCATTGCCATCAATTTTGCCTATTAAATTACTTTTATTTTTTTCGTCAATTAAAGTAATTAATGCAGCATCACTAAATACAAAATGTTTGGCATTTTTTATTGTTAGTCGATAAAAATTATTGTTTGAGTTTTCAAAAATAACAGAGTTTCCTAAGTTCCATTTTGGATAATGTTCACTTTGAATAACCATAAAAGGAACATTTAAAGGTTTATTAATAATATCACCAAATTGAAAGCAATCCATATTTATACCGGCTTTAAAGCGTGGGTCTACAGCACATAATTGCCCCGACACTGCTCCTCCTAACGATTGTCCTAATGCTCCAATTTTTTCTAAATCCATTATTTTGAATACATCATCAATATTTTCGTTATTTTTATTTTTTTTAATTTTTGTAATATAATCAATAAAAAATTGAGAATCCTTAGTCCAACGGGTATTTGCTTTATTTAGTAATTTAAGTTTTCTCAAATAATTTAAAGTTATCTTTTGAGTTTTTTCTTTTGATGTGGGCTTTCTGAATTGTAATTTATCGGCTATGTAATACTGAAAATAAGCTAACTGAGCCTTTTTTTTCTTCAATAAAACTGAGCCATTTGAAGTTTCAACATAAGGTTGTTCGAAAGGGTGGTTTATGCAACATACTATATATCCGTTACTTGCCAAATTTTCTATAAGTGATGTATAAAAATCTGCTATTCCGAAATAAAATCCTGGGTTAAATATTATAACAGGAAATTTTGTTGAAACATCCTTAATTTCAAGATTAGATGTTGTAAATGTATTCATCTTTCTGTATTGTTCTAATAGTTCAGGAACCAAACCGTTGCTGCTGAATATATCAGCCAATACTTTTACAGGATAATCTAATAAATATAAATCATAATTTAGTTTTTCAGATTTTTCAACAGGATACCATATTTTTATATAAATTTCTCTGTATTTCTTTTTGTTTGATAATTTATCAATTCTAGTACTGTCGATAAAAAAGAATTTTTTAGCTCCAATATTATACTTTCCGTCGGGTTTTAATAAAAATGTTTCAGGTGAGCCATCTGAAGGGAAAAGACTTGATTGAAAAATTAAAAATAAAATCAAAGATGTAGTACTTCTGTTAATTTTTTTTCTATGCATAATAGTAATAAATATTTGTTATATGTTCAAAATTCATATATAAGAAGATAATTTATTAATTTTCATTTTTTATTTTTGAAATTTGTTTTTCAATTTGAGTTTTTTCGGTTGTCTTAGGTATTCCCTTGGTTAAAGCTATATTATAATATTTTAAAGCATTCTGTTTGTCATTAATCAATCGGTAATACTCTCCAATAATATAATAGGTGTAATAATAATTAGGATTAAGTTTTTCGTATTCTTCAATCTGATTCCTAGGTATTTTAAAAACTAAGCTATTTGAAAACATTTTTTTAACATTTTTTGTAGTTTCTTTATATTTATTAAAATTTTTAAATTCATTTGAATACAAAAATGTGTCTTCACCAATACATAATGAAGGAATAAATAAATCTTCAGAAATATCAATTGTATCGTTAAAAATATTGTTTAGGTCGTAACATAAATATTTGCCTAATTGAAAAGGATTTGTAGATATCCAAATTTGTAGTTTTTGTGGTTTAAAAATAACTGAGTGATGGGCAATAAGTTGGTTAATAGCTTTTTCGTTGCCCATTCCAATATCTGAATTATTTAATCCTTTTTGATTACGCAGTATGCTGGCAAAAGAATAAATGTCATGTTTTTCTTTACTTTTTAATAGCTCCTGAACTCTTTCCCATCTGTAAACCGACGTTTCATCAGATAAGTTTTCTTTATCCGATTTATTGTTGTTCAACTCTTTGCTTTGGAAATGATTGGTTAATATCAATGAGTTTGAGTCTGTTTGATATATTCCAACTTTATTGATAGATTTTTCAATAACTACAGTTTTATTATCTCTGGCCGAGCTTATTAAAAAGCATTCTGAGACAAAAGTCTTGAATTTTTTAATAATATTATATGCTTCATCAATATTTGAAGCATTTTGTAGCACATAGCGTGCTAAAATCGAAACGGGAGTTTTTGCTGAAGTAGGAATATCTGATTTTGCAGCATTAAGAGTAACAACTAACCCTTGATTATTCATACCCGATACAACGCCAATCATTCCAGGCCAAGTAATATAGCAAAAGTTATAACCGCGGTCTGGTTTACAAAAGGCAATAATTTTGTTTTCAGCAAATTTATCGCCCGACGAAAAATCCATATTACGCCCAATAAGCATAGAACTATCGACAGATTTATCGCCTTTAACCTCAAAAGCTGTACATGCTACAAGATTCATATTTTGCAAAGCATGTCCAATATCGTGTGCAGCATGGTAATTAAGCATACGCTGATAGGGAGAGCCAATAAAATTAAACTCTTTAGAAGCAAATAACGACACACCGTAAATTTCTTTTTGCAAATCTAAGGGGATATGATTATCAAGGTTTCGGTTAAAAAATATTATAATATATTTTAAAAAATTTATATAAAATTTCGACGGCACAAGCTCTTGCAAAAAATCAACAAATGCTTGCTCTTGATATTTATTAATGCTATCAGTTAAAATTCCGTTTTTGTACCCCATTTCAAATGGACTGCCACTAATATACATTTCCCATAAACCATATTGATTCTTTTTTAGCCACGAATCTTCATAAGTATATGTATCTGCTGCAATTTTTTCCTTTTTTATATTTGCATCAAATCTGTTTTCTACTTTAGGTGGTTTAATTTTTAAAGAAAAATAAAGCCATATTATCAAAAAAATTAAAATTAGAATAAGCATTTTTGCAAATAATTTAAGCCATTTCTTCATTTATTGAGTTTTCTTAATATCGTTAATTATTCTGTTGATACCAATTATATTTGAACAAGCAATAATTGCATTAATTGTAACACCAAGTATTCCGTGTATTCCAACATTTTGACCTGTAAGATAAAGATTTTTGATTTTAGTTGTAATTGGTACGTGTGTATTAATAGCATCGTTACAATTTTTTATTATCCCATACATTGACCCTTCGGGTGTAGCTGTGTAATCACGAAAAGTTAGAGGAGAGGCTGAGTATATACTGTCGATGCAATTATTTAATTCCGGATATTTAATATTAACAGTTTTTAAAATCTGTTTTGTCTTTGTTGCCTTAAATTTTAAATAGTCTTCGCCTCTGTTTCCAATACTTGTATTTTCCCATTTTACAACCTCTTCATAATTCATAAATGTAATAATTGTAACACTTTCTGCATATTCAGGCTCGTTTTCATCTTTAGTTGTATAAAACATATAGCCTTTTGGCCATTCGTCAATATCATCATAAACAGCAGCCCAAATATCATCTGTTTTTGAAAAATAAATATTTGAATTTATGTATTTAAAATGTTTCTTTTTTAAAACAAGAAAAAGCATAAAGGCTCCCACAGAATTTTTAAGTGAAGCTATGCGGTTAACATAAGCATTTTTTAATGCACCTTTATCAATTAATTTATTAGTAATTGCAGGATGAATATTTGAAATAAACTTATCAGCATATATATTTGTTTTGTCTGTGTTTGTTACCGATATAGCTTTGTTTTCCAAAATATTAATTTTGCAAACTTCTTTATTTGTTAAAACAATTCCATTGTTTTTTTCAATAATTTGTTTTATAGCTTCGGCTAAAATATGGCTGCCTCCTTTAATTCTGTAGGCACTTTGAATGAAAAAATAACTTATTAAAGCATGAATATAAAATGGTGTTTCTGATGGATTTCCTGCATATAAGCCGTTATTTGCTAGTATAACTGATTTTAATTTTTCATTATCTATAATACTGTTAATTACATCTATTAAACTTTCGCTTTGGTAGTTGCTGTTATAGTATTCGTCGTTATTTATGTCGCGAAAATTTAAAATAGGATTATTATTCCAGACCTGCTGAATTTTGTCTATATAATTCTTTATCTGATTTTCTTCTTCAGGAAAATGCTTGATTAAATTATTTGTATAATTTTCAATACCTGTAGCTAAATCATACTCTTGATTGTCAATAATAATCTTATCAAAGCATTGGGT
>CAZDEU010000015.1:0-20493 GCA_964504265.1 uncultured Bacteroidales bacterium | reverse complement strand
GTAAAATATAAATTTTTTATACGCGTTTTTGGTTTAATGATAGTTGATGTAGGTTCGTCGAATTTTTTTATTATTCCATAGGCTGAACCTTCGGGTGTACCTGTATAATCTTTGTAAGTTAAAGGAGTGGAAGTATAATAACAATCAATATATGAACGAATGTCAGGTATTTTTTTCTCAGCACAATCTAACAATATTTCAGCTTTTCTTTTTTTGAAATCAATGTATTCTTCGCCTCTTTGTTCAATATATGTATTTTCCCATTTTTTTACTTCCGAATATTTCATGTAAGTAATAATAGTTAGAGCATCAGCCCATTTGTCCGATTTTGAATTGGCAGGCGTGTAAAGCATATAATGCTCGGGCCAATCTTTTGCTTTGTAATTTGTAGTCCAAGTGTTTATATGCTTAAAATAATGATGATTATAGTTAAAATATGGCAGTTTGTCTTTTTTTAATACAGCGTACAAACTAAACATTCCAATAGAATTTTCCATTGAATTAATTCTTGATTGGAACTCAGTTTTTTGATATTTTTTATCAACTAAAGCTAATGTAGCTTTAGGGTGAAGATTTGAAATTATTTTTTTTGCAAAATATTTTTCGCCATTATTTGTTTCAACATATTCAACTTTTGCTTCGCCACCAATATTTGTTACTGTTTCGTTTAAAATAATAGTACCGCCATTTTTTTTAATTTCGCTTGCTATGCAAGCAGCTAAATGAGAGCCGCCGTCAATAAACCTCCATGCACTTTTAATAAATGTGTAATTAATAAGTGAATGTATATACATTGGAGTGTTGTTTTTGTCGCCAGCATACAAAGAACTCATTCCAGCAAGTATATAATTAAGTTTTTTATTTGAAGTTAAATTTGAAAGATATTCATAGGCTCCTATATTTAAATAATCGCTTTTATGATGTGCATTATTGAAATTTTCAAAAGAATAAAGAGCAAATGAATTACATATTTTTTCCATATCTTTTATATAACGAACAAGATTATTTCGTTCGTTAGGAAAATGTTGTGATAATTTTTCAATAAAATTATCATAACCTTGTGCAAAAGGGTATTCTGTATGGTCGTTTCCAAAGCTAATTCTTTCGAAACCGTCAATGTCCATACGTTTAATTTTAATTTTATCTAAAATACCGAAATATTTAAAATATCGGTTCAAAACTTCACCTTCGCCTAAGGCTTCAGTTAAATTTAATCCTGTATTAAATATGCTTTTATTTTTTGCAAACGACTGAATACTTCCACCAATTTTTTTGTTTTTCTCAATGATACATACGTTATATCCTTCTTTGCTTAAGATGTTAGCACATAATAATCCTCCTAAGCCTGCACCAATAATTATAATGTCGTATTTAAGCATTGCGTTTTAAAATATATGTAATATTGGAAATAAATTTAGTATTATCATAAACTTCGCAAATCAAATTTCGTTCTTTAGCAAGATTTTTTATGAAATTGCCCGAAACAAAAGTAAGTGAATATTTTGTTTTATTAAAATTAAATATTTTAGTTGATTGTATTTCTGTAAGTTTAGTGATTTTGGTTCTGTTTTTTAAATCAGTATCTGCCTCTCTAATAATTAGCATACCATTGTTTGAAATATTATCAATACATGTATTTAAAATCTTTAATTGAATTTTTTCAGGCAAATAATGTAATACGTCACTTAAAATATAAACATCCCCTTTTGGAATATCCTGCTCAGAAATATCAACAATTTTAAATTCTATTTTGTCGTCTTTTATTGGTAAATTATTAGCAATATTTATTTTTTCGTCGTCATAATCTATTCCTGTTACCTTTCGCTCAGTTGCTGTTAATTTGAGCATATACGATAATAATCCGTAACCACAACCTATGTCAACAATTTTAGCATTAGCCGGTATTGTATTATTAAAAAAATTATAATTTTTTTCAAGTTTTATCTTAATTTTTAAATACCATTCTAAAACAGGACCTTTATATATATATTGATTTAATAAATGTTTTTTATAAAAGCCCGGAGTTTCTTTTAATTGCTTTATTTTATAATATTCTTGTTTGTAAAAAGCTCTGATACTTTTTGCTTGTTGTAAAAAAGTTATCCCATGTTCAGTTTCAACAGGGAAAGGTTTTATTCTGTCTATAAATTTTATAGTTATATGTCCCGATTTTAGAAAAAACTCGCTTTTGGGTAAGCAATTATAAGCACCATGTATTATAATTGGCTGAATATCAAGGTTAAAAATGCTGGCCACATGAAATGCTCCCTGATGAAATCGGTTTATTGTCCCATCTTTCGTTCTTGTACCTTCAGGAAAAATAAGTATTGAATAGCCTTCGCTGATTTTTTGATTAATTTGCTCGTGTTTATAGCTTATTCCGTCAAATGCAGGGAAATAATCGGCGTAACGTATAATAAAACCGTAAAAAATATTATGCCATACCCATTTATTGGTAAAAACAATAATTTTTGGATTAAGCATTAAAATAAGAACTAAATCAAGGTGCGATTGATGGTTTGAAATAATAACCGAAGGTTTAGAAAAATCTAATTTCTTTTTGTCAATATAATCGCGTTTAATTGTCAAATTGATTGATACAACTAATTTTGAAAATAAGTGAATCAGTAATGACATAAAATATTTTTTATGTTTTCGTTTTGTTGGAGTTATATAAAGAACAGGTATCAATAAGTTCATAAACAGCGAGCCTAACAAAAAAATTATAAAAGAAATTATCGAAACAATTGAATTTGAAAGTGTTACAGGTTCTGTTCTGCGTTTGTTTTTGTAATATATTAAAGCATGAAAAAATACTGGTATTAGCGTAAATGAAATAATTAAAACAGAAAATATACCATATATCGACACTATAGCAATTGACCGAAGTGCAGGGTGTTTGGCTAAAATTAAAACGCCAAAGCCTGCTATTGTAGTTAAAGCTGATAATAAAACCGACAATTTATATGGCGCTAACGATTTATTCCCGTATTTGTGATTCTCAATTAATCCGCTGATTATAAATATACTATAATCCATTCCCAAACCAAAAATAAAACTTGTTATTATGATATTAAAAACATTAAATTCTATTCCAAAAACACTCATTAATCCTAAGGTCCAAAACCATCCAACTACAATAGGAATATATGTAATAACTGCAATTTCAATTCGCCCAAAAAACAATAGCAGCATAACAAAAACTACAATGTTCGATATAAACGATAATCTGTTAAAATCTTCTTTTAAAATATTTAATATTTGATTAATAAATAATTGATTATCATAAACAACAATATTGTCTTTCTGTATCAGATTGTTAATAAGTGCAGGTTTTGAATTTTTATTCGCTTTCAGGAGTGAAGCTATATAATATTGGTTGTTGGTAAAATTTATGTAATTGTCTAAAAAAGTATGGCTTATAACGTCAAAATCTTTTAATTCTAAAAGACTGTGTTTTTTGTTAATTAAATTAAAAAAATCATTAAAAGCATAGTTTTTAATTTTATAGTTAGTGCTGATTTTTATTATTGATGTAGTTAAATTTTGTTTTTTCCCGTCGTTCCAAAACTTGTTCCATTTGTCAATTTTGTTTTTTTGAGCTTGCTTGGTCAACAATAGGTCAGTAGCAGTTGAAAACGATTTTACAAAGCCTTTTTCCTGAAGCGATTTAATATATGACAAATTGTTTTCGGCTTTTAGTAAAGCTTTTTCAAGCGATTGGTCGTGTGTAAATATGAAAACTCCGCTGTTTGCCTCCGAACTTATTTTCCTGAGATTATTTTCAGCTTTCGTAACCTTTTTCGACTGGTAGTTAAGGGTTGAAATGTCGCCATTGAATTTTAGATTTTTTACTGTAAATAAAAATATTGAACTTATTAGAATTATTGCAATAATTAATATAGTGTTTTTATGGTATTCAATATTAATTATTTTATCAATTAAATGGTTAGTCTTAATATTAGTTTTATTAGTCGAATTTTTCAGAAATAATGGTAGTATAATAATAGCAGCTAAAGAAGTAATAATAATGCCAATAGCAGCAAATAAGCTAAGTTGTTCAAGTGCATCTGATTTAAGAATGTAAATACAAAACAGTGCTGCGGCTGTGGTAACGCCACTAATTAATACAGGAATGGCTACATTTTTAATTGTTTCGGCAATGGAATCTGTTTCGCGGTTATGTGTAATAACGTGTAGCGAAAAATCAATGGAAATACATAAAATTATGCCTCCAATTCCAATAGAAATAACCGAAATTTCGTTTATAAAAAATGATAAAATAACAAGTGCCAGCATAGCACCTATTGCAACGGGCAAAAACAATAATGCAATTATTCTTATTTTACGAAAGAAAAACCATAATATTAATGATAAAAGTATTAAAGACACTGAAATTGTTAAAAAAATGTCTTTTTTTATTTGTATAGAATTTTCGGTTGCTACAACTGTTCCGCCATAAAATTCAATATTAACATCATTAAAATTCGTATTAATAGTTGAAATTATCTCATTAAGTGATTTTACTAATTTAATGTTTTCTTTAGTATTATTTGATTTATAAAAAGGATTAATAAAAATAAAAAGATGCTTAAAATCTTTTGAAAAAACGCATTGTTTGTGAACTACAAAGTTTTCATCAATTTGAAAGTTTTGTAGTTTTTTTAATGCAATTGGAACAATATTTAAAGGGTCTTTAAAAAAATATTTTTTTGTTGCAAAGCCCGTTGGCGATATTAAAGACTTATATCCTGAAAATATTTTTTCTTTTATTACAGAATCATAAAGCATTGATTGAATTTCGGTATAATCAGCATCGTCTAAATACAATGGCAAATTTTCATATACAAAATCATAAACATTTAAAAATGAGGATTCATCAACTTTAAAATCAATTTTATTTATTAATGTAGTATCTTTCTTAATAATGTTGTAAAAATGCTGGCCGGCTTTTATTAATTTTTCATCATCAGTTAAATTAGTATCCGAAAGTGAAATATTGACAATTATTTTATCAGCCAGCTTAGAACTACTGAAAAAAGAGCTTATTTCGTTAATTCTTTTATCTTTGGGTATAATTGAACTTATATCTTCTTTAAAGTTAATATTAAATAAAATATATGTTGAAAAAATAAATATAATAACAGAAGTTAATATAAAAAAAACTCTATGCTTTGCTATGAAATAATGAATATGTACAAAAAAATTATTCATTTAACGTTTCTTAAAAATTAACAACAATAAATATGTTAAAAATCCCAATACAGTAGAAGCTATTATTGATAACATAACACTACCAATAATATATTGTTTGAAATTATATTTTGTAGCCTCAATGCTTAGGTCAAAATCAACTTTCCAGCTAAATTCGCCTATAAAAAAACTTCCTGTAACATAACTAAGATAAATTATTATAGGAATAAGAGGTGCTATGCTAATATTTGCCGCTATGAAAAACAGTGTTTTATTGAGTTTCAAAAGGTATGCAATAATAAACCCTACTATTAACTGAAAACCCCATATAGGAAATATCCCCATAAAAATTCCAAGGGCTATAGAAAATGCTATAATATGATTAGGGCAGTTCGACAATAAAATATCTTCTTTTATTAGTTTTTTTAAAGGCTTCTTTTGGTCTGTTTTCAATATTTGTCGCGGTCTATAATAGGACAAAGCCAGTGTTACTAAATAAATATTTAAAATACTTATTCTGAAAAAGTCTTTAAATGGTCTGAAATGAGATGTACTTAAATTTTTTGGTGGATAATATACCTTTATTGGTATATAAGTAATGCTGATACCCTTCCATGCAGCTTTTACAAGCACTTCAAGCTCAAATTCGTATCTGTTAGTAAAAAGTTTTAATTCTTTAATTTTCCTTAATGGATAAACTCTAAAACCCGACTGAGTATCGGGTATTTCTAACCCAGTTTCAATTTTGAACCAGAAATTTGAAAATTTATTAGCAAAACTGCTTTTGCCGGGTTTGTTGTATTGTTTAAGTTTTCTGGCTCCAATAATAATAGCGTTAGGATTATCAATAATTTTTTCTAAAAAAGCTATAAGACTTTCGGCATAATGTTGCCCGTCAGCGTCCATAGTAATTGCATATTCAAAACCCAATTCAAGAGCATACTCAAAACCTTTTTTGAGTGCATATCCTTTCCCTTTATTTTTTGTATATGAAATAAGCTGTATATTTTCAATTTTGCTTAATACGTCTAAAGTATTATCATTGCTGCCGTCATTTATTACAATAATGTCGTTACAAAATTTATTAATATTGTGAATAACATCACCAATTTGTTTAGCATTATTAAAGGTTGGTAATATAATACAACAATTATTTTGTTTAAAAGTATTTATATAATCACTATATTGATTTAAATTTTCCATTAAACTTTAAATAAATTGTATTATTGTTAAATAAAGAACAGGAAACTAAAATAATATTGTCATCAATATTACTATAGGTTAATGTCATTTCTATTTTATTGTTTTCAACAGGCTTGTGCATTGACAAAAATTTTATTTCGCGCGATTCAAAAAGCTGAAATTGTTTGTTAAGTACTTTATTTAACACTGCTTTAATAATATGCACCTGACAAACACCAGGTGTAATTGGTGTTTGAGGGAAATGTCCTTTATAAATGCTGTTGTTAATGTTAAATGTAATATGGGCATTTATAGTATTATTCTCTGAATTATTAATTTCGAATATATATAAATCTTTTGCTGGCATTATTGTTTTAAATTAATTAACTCCATTTCAAATGACAAATTTAAACCTTTATGTTTAATATTAATTATTTTTGGCTCAAATTTATGGTTTCTGATAATATTTATTTGCACAAATTTAAAAAATTTACTGCCAACATCTATTTTATTAACATAAAAATTGTTTTTATAGTAATATATATAATTTTTAGATAAATGTCTGAATTTTAATTTTTGGTAATCATTTTGTTTTTTGTTGATTATGCTGTATTTTTTTATATAACTTAAATCCTGCAATATTACCCTGAAATTGTTGCTAATAATTTTAATAATTTTTTCATTGTTAAATATTTCCTTACACGATACTACTTCAAATTTATCGTTTTTATATCTCATATCTAACATACTAAATCCCAGTTCTGACATAAAAACTATAGAGACTGATGAATCGTTACTAAACTTTTTTAATAATATTAAACCCGAAAAATATTTTTTATTAAACGATATATTAGCTTTATAAAGCATCGAATTATATACAACGCCTAATATGTTATTCTGAGAAATATTATTTGTTTTATATATTTCTTTATTAGTAAGGCATCCCTCAAAAAAAATTAAGCTACTAATTAACAATAAAAATATTATCCCGTATTTCTTCATTAAATTTTCTGTTTGTAAATAATATTTCAGTAAAATCACTTTCCGATTCAAGCATTATGATTTTGTATACTGATAAGTCTGTTTTGTCGATATATACCTCAGTTTTATTAATGAAATTTTTCATGTTTTCATTTTTGGGCGTTAATTTTAATAAGTAAGATGTTTTATTTTCAAAAGCTTCTACAAAAAATTTATCATCTTTAATCATATTGCCTTCTGCCATACTTATTAACAAATCGTTTATTTCTTTGAAAACCGCATTTGTGTTAATATCATAATTGCTTATTTTATTGCCATCTTTAATTGTAAACTTTCCATCTTTAATAGTAATAATATAATTGAAAGGCTCATTATATTCCCAACGCAGATTATTACTTTTTTTAAACCAGAATTTTCCTTTACTCACAATGGTTTCATCTAAATATTCAATAGTTTTATTCTGCACAAAATCGCTTTGTATAGTATTATTTTTATTTGAATTTTCGTTGAGCTTTGCCTCTAATTGCTTAATGTCATTTACTTTTACATAAGTGTTATTTTGCGAATTAAGTGTTTGAGCAGCTATTATCAGCATAATAATTATTTTAATTCTTGTATTCATATTCAATGTATTTAAATATATTAAAAAAAATTATATTTCTTTATTGGTAATTAACTTGTCAATGCATACTGATGTTAAATTGTTTTGTTGTAGATAAGTTAATAATTTTTTCAATATTTCGGGGCTGTTCACTGGCTTGTCGTGCAGTAAAATAATATCGCCACCTTTAATTTTTTTTATAATTCTTTTTAAAACAATTTCAGAATTTTCATTCTTAGTGTCAAAAGAACGAACCGACCAACCAACAACAATCAGACCGAGCCTATTAGCAGCTTTGGCAATATTTGGATTTGTAACTCCAAAAGGTGGTCTAAAATATTTATTTTTATTTCCGGTAGCTTCAAAAATTATTTTATTTGTTTTCAGTATTTCTTCTTTAATTATTTTAATTTTTTTTAAAGGAAACCAATTTGAATGATTAAAAGAATGATTGGCAATTAAATGATTTTGTGAATGTATTTCTTTTATCAGATTAATATTGTTTTCAGCTTTGCTGCCAATAATAAAAAAGCTGGCTTTTGCATTATATTTTTTCAATATATCTAAAATCAAAGGAGTGTTAATTGGGTCGGGTCCATCATCAAAACTTATTGCAACTTTATTTTTATGAATACTGTTTTTATTAAAACATTTTATATAAAAACCCGACCTGATATTGTATGAAGCCCAAAATAAAATTGCTAAGTATAAGAAAAATATAATACCAATAGCTATAATTTTAATACTAAAAGGTGATAATAAAAAATATGTTAATATTATTAATATAATAAAAAATAATGTTGTTATGTAAAATTTTTTCATTTTGATAATAAAATAAATGAAAAACTATTATTTTTTGAATAATTACAAACTAATGCTTTTTTGTAATTTTTTTTAGAAGAATTTTTAAATAAAACTTTTTCGGGTATTATGTTTTCAGATAAAATATAATTTGTCAAAAACAGCCCAAAAGCTGAAGCAGTATGATACTCGCCTGTAAGATGTTTGTAATTAACTATACTTGCATTAGGGAAAAATGAATTAAATTTGTTATATGTTGTATCATTATATGAATTAGCCCCGCTTACAACAACATCAATATCGTTAAAACCTATATTGTTTTTATTTAAAAAAATATTCAGTTTATTGTATAATCCTTTATTTGATAAGTCTTTGAACAATAATAACATATCGTTTATTTCAATATTATTGTTTTTGTTTTCATCAGATAAAACAAAAAAAGTAGAACCTTCTGAAAGTTTAGTGTGTTTTAAATCGTAACAGCCCGATAATTCGATAAGTTTGTAAGTTTCATCGTTAATTTCATCAATACCACCAAGCAATACTGTGTTAACTGCTTTTTCATTAAAAAGCATTAAAGCCTCTAAAAGAGCTGTTTCGAACGAAATTGACATTTGGCTAAAAGTAAGATTGTAGTTTTTGCAATTAATTATTAAAGCAATTTGCCCCGAAATGCTGTTATGTGTTGAATTTATAAAAGGAGTAGGGTTTAAAAGGCTTTCGGAGTTGTCAATAATCTGATGTAAAAATTTGGAAGTATCATCAATACATCCTAGCCCTGTGCCTACTAAAATAGCATCAGGTTGTGATATTTTTGCTTTATTAAGACAATTAACAGCAGAAGCAACGCCATTTTTTAAAATTTTTGACATGCGACGCAAAAGAGCTGGTTCTATATACTTTTTATAATCGGGTGCTATGCATTTAAAATAAGCTTCATTATTATGAATAATATCGAAAGAAATATCAGTATTATCGAAAGTTTCTTGCGACGAAATAGCTTCAGCAGTTTGTATATATACCGACATAATTATTTATTTTGAAAAAATAAGAGTTGAATTATTCCCACCAAATCCAAAGGAGTTTGATAAAACATTTTTAATATCTTTTTTAATTAGATATGTTTGAGGAATAATGTTTAATTCGCTAATAGTTTCGCTAAAATGCAAATTTGTAAATATTAAACCATGTTTAATAGAAAGTATAGAAAAAACAGCTTCAATAGCGGCAGAAGCTCCTAAAGTATGTCCTGTATAAGATTTTGTTGAGCTGAAAGCAGGAAGTTCATCCTCGAAAATTCGTTTAATAGCATAGCCTTCCGATAAGTCGTTTGTTTGAGTTCCAGTGCCGTGCGTATTAATATAATCAATTTCAGATTTATCAAGTCCGCTTATTTTTAAAGCCGCCCTCATTGACGCATAAGCTCCATCGCCATAAGGAGATGATGCTGTTTGATGAAATGCGTCATTAGCATTAGCATATCCTGTTAATTTACAATAAATATTAGCATTTCTTTTTTTAGCCGATTCGAGCGATTCGAGAACAATAAAACCAGCACCTTCGCCTAAGTTAAGCCCCTTTCTGTTTTTATCAAATGGTTTACAGTATTCGTTGTCTAATATCATTAGTGTATTGAAGCCATTTAAAGTAAATTTCGATAAAGCATCAGTACCACCCACAAGCACTTTGTCGAAAAAACCATTTTTTATTAATCTAAGCCCATGAATTATTGCATTTGCAGAAGAAGAGCAAGCTGTAGATAATGTAGTTCTGTATGAATTTATTGATAGGTAATCGACAATTTTATTAGTTGAGTCGCCAGCGGGATGAGTTTTTATAAAAGAAGTATCAAAATTTTTGCAAGCATAGTCAATTTCTGTTTTATCCATTCCACCAACTGTTGTAGCCGAAACAAAGCCAGTATTATTGCTGATGTCATCTTTGTTTAAGCCCGCACTAATTAAAGCTTCTTTGGCAGCTACAATACCTAGTAAAGCAGTTCTTGTATATTTATAACTTTCAGATTCAGGTATATTAAGTTGATTAAGCAATTGCTTATTCGACAATTTAACTTCACCAGCTAAAAAATCAGATTTATGTATTGTATCTAAATATTCTATATTGTTTATACCAGTTTTTTGTTGTTTAAGCGATATTAAATTTTCATCAACATTATTTCCAATTGCTGAAATAACGCCAATTCCGGTTATAACAATATTCATTTGTCAGTTTTCTTTGATTCAATAAATTCTGCTAAAGAATAAACCGAACGCATCACTCTTTTCCCTTCTTCAATTTGAGTAATTTTAATGCCGTATTCTTTTTCAAGTAATACAATAATTTCTAATGCGTCAATTGAATCAAGTCCAAGACCATCGCCAAACAGAGGTGCCGAAGGGTCAATATCCTCAGGTTTAATATCTTCAAGATTTAATTGTTTTATTAATTCTGTTTTCAATTTTTCGACTAATTGTATGTTCATAACCGTAATGTGTTAATTAATTATTATTTTTCAATAAATACATATCAGCAATGTATTCATTATTTTCATCAAAATTAATAAAACCTGCTAAACAAAGTTCAGTATTTTTTTCTTTAAAAAGTATATCAGCATAATCAAATAAAAAATCAGCATCATACTGTTTTTGAATTAACATTATTTCTTCTCCTTTAAACCCATTTCTGATACATATTTCGCCAGTAATAATATTAGGCAAAGTATAAACAAAAAGTGCAGGACTTGGAATATTACTAATGGTTTTCTGATATTCGATGTCGGCATTTATTGACGCTGAAGAGCTACTGAAAACAAGGGCAACATTATTTTTATTAACTTTTGATAAGTCGGTATTTTGCAAAAGCATTTCAGAAGCAATAAACCCCAGTTTGCACATATCCGACATCTTAAAGAATTTAGGATAATTAATATTTAGGCTGTAATAAATTTTTTTAGCAAAATCAGCAAAATTTAAATTTTCAGATTGATATGAAAATATGTTTTTGTCGTCAATATTAATTGAAGTATGTTCAATAACAATATGTTTTAAAATATTCATTACTCAAATTTTTTAAAAAGGGCAGAGGCATTACAGCCGCCGAAGCCAGAACCTAATTTCAAAAACGAATCAACATTTGTATTTATATTTTCGTTAACAACATAAATATCTTCTGAAACACCTAAGTTATCAAAACCTATAGTATTTAAAATAATATTATTTTTTAATGCTTCAATACTTATAATAATTTCTAAAATACCAGCAGCTCCGATTGTATGACCAAAAAAGCCTTTTAACCCATTAACTGGTGTATTTTTTAGATTAGTTCGAGATATTGCGACAGCTTCCATATTGTCGTTATAGGGAGTTGCAGTACCGTGAGCCGAAATAAAACCAATATTCCTATTATAGTTTTTTAGTGTATTCGTAATACTGTTAAATAGCCCGTCGCCTGTTCTTGAAGGACCTGAAATATGATTAGCATCGTTTGCAGTAGCACCGCTTATAAATTCAACACCAGACGAAAAATTTTTATTATTTGTTAAAATAATAGTAGCAGCCGCCTCGCCTAAATTCAGACCGTCTCTGTCTTTATCAAAGGGTTTGCAGGGTTTATTGCTCAACGACAAAAACGATTGGAAGCCCGAAACAATGAATTTAGATAAAACTTCTGCACCCACAACAACGGCATTGTCATATTGTCCTGTATTAATTAATCTTTGAGCCAATAATATTGCGGAAATACCTGAAATACAAGCATTTGACACAATTAGAGGAGTCGTTATTATCCCAAAAAAGTCGGTAATAATATTTGCTGTTTCCCATAAATGTAGCCTGTTATAGCTAAAATCGCCTATGTCAGCTAACAGTTCAATATTACCCTTTGTAGTAGAAAGGATAAAAAGTGTTTTATTTGATTTTAAATTTATATGTGAGTTTTGTAATGCGTCATATATAGATAAAATACATATTTTTTCAAATTTTGTATATTTTTTATCAGTTTTAAATTTTGCAAATTCATTATTAATCAGTTCATTATCAATTATTGAAGCCTGCAAAGGTATATTAGAAATATATATATTATTAATTTCATTTATTCCTGAAACACCCGAATAAACATTATAAAAATTTTGTTTTGTATTAAATCCCAGAGCAGAAATAATATTACCCGATTCAACAAAAACTTGCATCATCAATAAATATTAAAAATTAAATTATATTAAATTTCTTTTTCCAATCAATAAAGAATTCAGGATTAGTGAGTTGAAGCTCGCCACTGCTGTTAACAAAGACCTGAATGCTTCTTGCTTTAACAACGAGAACATTATCTGATTTTCGGTAAATTTTATAATCAAAAATTATTTTTGCAGCATCAGAGTTAACAAATTGAGTTTCAATAATTAAGGAGTCGTTGTAGCGGGTATGTTGTGTGTAACTAATATCTAATTTAACAACAGGAATAGTAAAACCGTACTCGAACACATCATAATAACCAAGTTCGTATTGGTGTCCAAAAGCTTCTCTTCCGTCTTCAAGATATTTTAAATAATTACCATGCCACACAACTGCCATTGAATCAATTTCGCTGAAACGGGCGCGTGTTTCGGTAATATTTATGAGTTCTGCTTTCATTCTTCTTTAAATTAATTTTTTATGTTGTATGCAAAAAATATAATTATTTAAATATTAAAAAAAGACTCTCATTTCGCATTCAGCAATAATATCGTTATTTTGATTAATTATACCTTTAATTATGTCGACATTCATAACCGAATGTTCCAATTTTACAGTAGTTTTAACAGATGAATCAACTTTAGGCAATTGGTTAATTTTCAAATTCTTAACAGAACCAATATAGCCTAGTTTTACTTTTTCATTTTTTAATAGAGCAAAATAACCATTCATTGCAGCGGCTGTTTGAGCAATGTTCTCAATTAGACCAGGTTCCTGAAAATAACCATTTTCGGTAAATATTGTATATTTATCAATATTTAAAAGTGAAACCGCACAACCTTCTTCAACTTTTATTAATTTACTGACAAAAACAAAAGGTGGTTTTTGAGGAATTAATTCTGTAATATTAATATCATCAAGATTCATTTTATTTTACATTTAAATAAGGTGTGGCTTACGCCTATATTTTCATAAGATTCGACAACAAAAAGGCCAGCTTTATCAATCAAATTTAACATATCCTGCGAATGATACATCTGGCTGCAACCATTTGCAATATTAGTAAAATAAAGTGAAGTAGCATGCAAACTATAGGTTGATGCTTCAAATTTTTGTAAATCCCAGTAAGTTTCCAAAATAAACAATGATGAATCAGCCGACATAGCTCGTTTGGAGCGAAGCAATAGTTGAATAATATCTTCTTGCGAAAAGCAGTCGAGAAACTGGCTCATCCAAATAACATCGGCATTTTTGGGAAAAGGAACAGAATGATTCAGCAAATTGACAGGCGTTCCGGTAATTCTGTTTTCAAATCCTGCGTTTTTAATATTCGGATAAGCTAAATTTAACTGAGCAGGTAAATCTAAGATTTCAATTTCAACATTGTCGTTAAATTCGGCACATTTAATTGCAAATTTGCCTGTATTACCGCCAACATCCAATATTTTTTTAACATTTTCTGTAACCACTATTGGCAAAATTTGGTCAAAAGCATAATCGGAATAAAAATGGTCGAATGCGAACCAGCTTTTTTGAGCTTTAGGTGGCAGTTTTGATAAGCCTTCGTAAACAGTATTCCATTTTCCAAAAACTTCTAACCCTGTGGGTTTGCCAGTTTTAATTGAATCTGCCAAAGTGTACATACCTAGATAATTAACATCGTTGGTAAAATCCATGTTTATTCTTGTCAATTCATCACATAAAATAAACCAACCAGTTTTAGTTAAACTGAATTTGTTATCAGTTACCATAACAAGTTCCAAGCTCAGACCTGCTTCTAAAAGAACTTTAATCCCATATAAAGGCAGATTAAGCTCAATATTTATATCGTTAATAGAAGCAGCTTTATTATTCTTAATAAATTCCAGTATTCCCAAATCGCGTAAAGCTTTTGCAGCCTGAAACATAATAGGAGCAAAAGCAATTTTTTGTGCATCAAATTTTGCTTGTAGGGCAGACTTTTTATCAGAACCGTAATTTAAACTCATAATTATACTTTTTCTTCTTCCCAGTAGGGGAAATAATTAAACCATTGTAAAGGGTATTTTTTTACCATATTTTCAAGATTATTAATATATATCTGCAACATATTTTTAATATCTTGTTTTCTGGTTTTTAAATTTGCAGGATACTCGAAAGTAACAGGTTTTGAGGCATAAAAATGATATTGTTGGTGCTTTTCTTTAAGAGTAAAAACAAAAGAAACAGGCACTTTATATTTGCTAGCAATATAGAGAGGTCCTGCATGAAATTTTGCAATTTTACCCATAAAATTTAGTGGAATAGCATTAGTGTCATCAATATATCTATCCCCGTGCATTACAATAAATTCTTTGTTCAATAAAGCCTGATTTATTTTTTTAAGATGAGAAAAATCATTTTTTATCGAAATAATATTAAAGTTCCTTGTTATATTATGATTTTCAAATAATGATTTTATTTTTTTGTGTTCGCTATCTAAAAGAACCACATTAACTTTAACCTTAATTCGGTTTAACAGATTTCCAGCCACTTCCCAGTTACCCATGTGTGCCCCAACTAACATTCCGCCTCTGTCTTCAGTAGCCATTTGCTTTAAATAATCTTCGCCATCATATTTAAAAGTATAAATATTATCAGGTTTAACTAAGAAGGCAATTTTATCAATTAATATTTCGCCTAATAATATATAGTTTTTATAAATATTTTTATATAAATTAAATCCTTTGTATCCAATTATTTTATTAAAATAGAATTTTATGGCTTTTTTGTCGGATAAAAGTAAAAAATATAAACCAGCAAATTTCAAAAAAAAGTATGCAAGATTAATATTAAAATTTTTAATTAAAAAAATGAAAAAGCTATATCCTAATTTACCACCTTTGGTTTTACCTGACCATTCAGACATAATAAAAGGCTAAACTTTACTTTCTATATAATTGTATAAATCTGCAAGAGTTTTAACTTCCATCATTTCTTCACGTTTAACCTTAAAGCCGAATTTTTTTTCAATTAAAACGACAATATCAACAAAATCGAGACTTTCGATGTCTAAATCTTGAACTAAATTAGCTTCAGGTATTAATTTGTCAGAATTAATTTCAAATTCTTCAGTAAGGAAATCATTTACAATTTTTATAATGTCGTTTTTTTGCATAAGAATTTATTTTTGAAATTTAGATACAATTAAAGAAGAGTTGGTACCACCAAAACCGAAAGAATTTGATAAGAATGTATTTATTTTGTGTTCTTTAGTTTCTGGGATAATATTTAATTTTTCAGAATCTTGGTCTGGCTTGTTAAAGTTAATATTAGGCGCAATAAATGAGTTATTCATCATAAGAATTGAATAAATTATTTCGCTTGCACCGCCCATCCACATTTCGTGTCCTGTCATTGATTTTGTAGAACTAATAGGAGTAAAACAATCGCCAAAAACTTCGTATAATGCTTTAGCTTCGTTAGTATCGCCAATTGGTGTAGCAGTGGCATGAGCATTAATGTAATCAATGTCTTTAGGCTGCATATTTGCATTTTTTAAAGCTTTTATCAATGAAGTTTTAGGACCTTGAACATTGGGAATTGAGATATGGTCGCCGTTTGAGGAGAAGCCATAACCTTTTAATTCGCCATAAATTTTGGCACCTCTTTTTAAAGCTGACTCTAAACTTTCAACGATAACTGTTGCTGCACCACCACTTGGTACAAGTCCGTCTCTGTCTTTATCAAAAGGTTTTGAAGCTGCTTTAGGGTTATCTTCTTTAGTAGAAAAAGCGTTCAATCCGTCAAAGCTAACCATCGATTCGGCGTTAACTTCTTGTCCACCACCACAAATAATAATATCTTGTAACCCTTGCGAAATTAATATAAAAGCTAAACCAATAGCGTGTGAGCTGCTTGCACAGGCACCACTAATAGTAAAGTTTATACCTCTTAATTTAAGGATTACCGATAAGTTCATTGTTATTGTAGAGTTCATAGATTGAAAAATAGAACCAGAACCAATTAGTGCAGTATCTTTTTTTTCTCTAACGATATCGCTGGCTTCAATAACTGGTATTGCTGAGCTGTCGTTCCCGTATAATATTCCAACTTCATTTTTATCTAAAAAATCTATATCAATATTAGCAGCTTTTAATGCTTCAACAGTAGCAACGTAAGCATATTCGCCTTGTTCAGGTAATCCAATTCTTTCTCTTCTTGTTAACATTCTTTTTAAATCGGGGCGGTTAATTATTCCAGTTAATGCAGAATAAAAGCCAAATTCTTTTCGTCTTGGGTCAATACCAATGCCCGAAAGTCCATTGTACAATGAATTTTGAACTTCAATAATATTTTTACCTATTGTTGAATAAATCCCTATACCTGTTATAACAACCCTGTTCATTAAAGATGCAATCTAAAATTTAAATAAGATTACAAAATTATAAAAAAAAAACAAATTTCAAATAAAATAATTTTATGAGTTCATAAAGTTCATAAAGTTTATAAAGTTCATAAAGTTTATAAAGTTCATAAAGTTTATAAAGTTCATAAAGTTCGTAAAGAGATTTATGATTGAGGAATTAAACAGTTAAAAGTAAAATATTAAATATTAAAAGCAAAAATAATATTATTTGTCTATATAAATTGCCAATCATCACTCGCAGTCCGAATATATTTTTAGTGTTTTTGAGTTTTAGTAGCTAATACTTCAACAGCTCAGTAGGAGTCGTAATAGGGCAGATTATAAAGTTTACTTATCAGTATTATCAGCGTTATCAGTGTTTTATTTATGTACCACAATACATATCAAAATTTATTTTTGAACCAATAGCATTGATATTAAAAAAAAATCAATATTTTTGTTTTTTAAAATTATTAAGTTTAAAAACCTGACATGGAAAAAGATGTTTTGATTATACAATTGAAAGACCAAATTATTAAGAGCTTAAATCTATTAGATATAACACCCGATGACATAAAAGAAGATACACCTTTTTTTGGTGGAGAATTGGGGCTCGATTCTATTGATTCTCTTGAGCTAATTGTACTTTTGGAAAGGGAATATGGAATTAAAATAAACAGTACTACTGAGGGTCGCAAAGTGCTTACTAATATTGGTACAATGGCAGATTACATTATTGAAAACTCAAAAAATGAATGAAGAAGGTTTATGTAACAGGAATAGGTATTATTACTGCTATTGGACAAAATTTTGATGAAAATTTAAAAAGTTTACGTTCATCACAAACAGGCATTAAAAAATCACATTTTTTTAATTCAAAATATTCTGATTCTTATTGTTTTGGCGAGGTTCCATTTAGTAAAAGCGATTTAATTAATATTAGTGGTAATGCGAGTACAAAAGGGTTAACACGTACTGACTCATTAGCATTAATAGCTTTTGATCAAGCAATAAAACATGCTGAGCTAAAACCACAGGAAATCTCATCACACGACACTGCTTTTATTACTGCTAGCACAGTAGGAGGTATGTGCGAACATAACGAATTATTTATTGATGCACAATTGCCCGAAACGCCATCTGATTATATTTACTCATACAGTTTTGCTGCTCACGCATTGAAAATTATTGAGTTATATAACATCAAAGGTTTTACAAATACAATTAATACTGCTTGTTCTTCTTCGGCTAACGCTATAATTATGGGAACAAAATTAATTCAGTCAAATCGTGTAAAACGAGCAATAGTAGGAGGGGCAGACAGCCTATCAAAATATACAGTTAATGGGTTCAGTTCACTTAAAATATTATCGGATAATTCATGTAAACCTTTTGATGAAGAACGCAAGGGGCTTTCGCTTGGCGAGGGTGCTGCTTACCTTGTTTTAGAATCAGAAGAATGTGCTTATGACAAAAAAAAATATGCTATAGTATCGGGCTATGGTAATATTAATGACACTTTTCATCAATCAAGTTTATCCGAAAATGCCTCTGGTGTTATAAATGCTATGACTAAAGCTATTTCAAAAGCTGGCATACCTGTCGAAGATATTGGCTACATCAATACTCACGGTACTGCTACTGATAACAACGATAGAGTTGAATTATTAGGTATTTCGAAGATTTTCAGCAAAATTCCACCTTATAATTCTACAAAATCTTATACAGGGCATACTTTGGCTGCATCAGGTGCTATTGAAGCTGTTTTCAGCATTATGAGCCTTTGCAATAAAGAACTTTATAAAAGTTTGAATTGTAATATACCTATAAAAACTTTTAATTGCCCGCCTATTGATAGTTTTATTGAAAATATTGACATTAAACATGCTCTTTCAAATTCTTTTGGTTTTGGAGGCAATTGTACGTCACTTGTTTTATCAATTGAATAAATTATGTTTATTAAAGACCTTTTATGTATATCGCCTCAGCTTTCGTACAATTTTGAATTGTTCAAATCAAAGCCATTAACATATTCAGGTAATAAATATTTTGCTATTGAACCAGATTATAAAGAGCTGATACCTACAGCATTGCTCAGGCGTATGGGAAAAATTACCAGAATGGGAGTGGGGGCTGGTTTGCCTTTATTATTTAAGCACAGCAATATTCAGGGAATAATTGTAGGTACAACTGATGGAGGAATAAGCGATAGTATGAATTTTCTAAAACAAATTGAGCAATATAACGAAGGAACATTAACGCCTACAAATTTTATTCAAAGTACTCCAAATTCGCTTGCAGGAATTCTTTCGATGATGAGTAATAATAGTTCGTATAATAATACTCATGTTCACGAAGGTTTATCTTTTGAAAATGCTTTATTAGATGCACAAATGCTATTAGAAGAATATAATGCTCCTGTGTTGGTGGGAGCTGTCGAAGAAATATGCGAATGGAATTATAATATTAATCTGCTAAAAGGACAATATAAGAAAGAAATAATCAACTCTTCAAATTTGATTGGTTCTAATACTACTGGTACTGTTTGTGGCGAAGGTGCTGCAATGTTTGTCGTTGATAAATCACCTGAAAATGCTTTAGCACATATTATAGATGTTTCTCAAATTATTTCTAATAAAACTTCAGATATTGTAGATAAAATTAATTTTATGTTTCAGAAAAACAATATTAAATCTTCGGATATTGACGCTTTAATATTTGGATTAAATGGAAATATTGATACAGACAACATTTATTTTGATGTTTATAATAAATTATTTGATAATCAAGGAATTGTGAGTTTTAAAAATTTGTCAGGTGATTATCCTACGGCAACTGCTTTTGCATTATGGCTTGCAATATGTATAATTAAAGGCCATAATATTTTTTCCGATATTATTGTTAAAAAACCTATTTCTGAAATACATAAAATTTTAATTTATAATAATTATAAAGGTTTACAACATTCAATTATGATGATTAGTAAATAGATTATAGTGTATTTATTGATTATATATTTAATTATATAAATTAAAATTAAAATAATAAATATAAAAATTATTATAATTTTTTTTTACTCTTTTTTTTTAAAAAAAATATTTTATTAATAATTTTTTTTTACATTTGTATATTAAATTTTTATTAATTAATAAAAAAACATAACTAATCATGAAAAAATTTAAAACAAAGAAAATGGGTGT
>CAZDEU010000014.1:5271-30146 GCA_964504265.1 uncultured Bacteroidales bacterium | reverse complement strand
TTGTCATTGTTTGTCATTAATAGTCATTAATAGTTATTTGGACAGGGTTGTTGGTTGATTTATATTATTTTTTTAATAAATGAAAATAATATTATTTTGAAATATTCAATTATTTTATAAAAACATTAATAAAAAAACATTAATTATTGATTTTCAATTTATTATAAAATTTTCTTAACAATTCATTTTGCAAATTTATATTTTTTTATTAGTTTTGCATAATAAAATTATAAGTGAAAAGTTTAAAACATTTAGTTTAAAGCTAATTAGTCAGTTTACACAGAATTAAAAATTACATTAAAAGATTATGGGAAAAAAGAAAATTAAAGCAAGATATCATTTTGACCCAAAATCATTATCTTTTCATAAAGTAAAAAATTCTTTTAAAGAAAAGATAAGAGGTATTTTATATATACTTGCTGTTGGAGTTGTATTTGCTTCTATTGTTATTGTATTAGCATTTAATTTTATTGATTCTCCTAAAGAAAAGATGCTCCAGCGCGAAATAAGTCAATACGAATTACAATATAAATTACTTAATAATAGAATTGAACAGCTTAGTACTGTGTTAGAAGATATACAAAACCGCGACGACCACGTTTACAGAGTTATTTTTGAGGCAGACCCGATTCCAGAAAGTGTCAGAGAAGCAGGTATTGGTGGAGTAGACAGATATAATTCATTAAAAGGATACGACAATTCCGAATTAATTGTTGAAACAACTGCCAAAATAGATAAAATAGCAAGACAATTATATGTACAATCAAAATCTTTAGACGAAGTTTTAAAAATGGCTGAGAACAAAGTAGATATGCTTGCAAGTATTCCTGCTATTC
Organism: uncultured Bacteroidales bacterium; assembly: GCA_964504265.1. Lineage (GTDB taxonomy): Bacteria > Bacteroidota > Bacteroidia > Bacteroidales > JAKIYJ01 > JAKIYJ01. The sequence continues at coordinate 29,310 of CAZDEU010000014.1, read as the reverse complement.
AGCCTTTATCTAAAAACAAATCACAACTTGTTTCAGGTTTCGGTTACAGACTGCATCCTATTTATAAAACTATGCGTTTGCATACAGGAATTGATTTTGCTGCTAAACCCGGCACACCTGTTTATGCTACCGGTAACGGCAAAGTTGTTAGACCTAATGAAGGATACTCAGGCTATGGAGTAGTTATTGTTATTGATCATGGCTATGGATACCAAAGTTTATATGCTCATTTAAGCAAAAGTGTTGTTAGACCAGGAAAAGTTATTAAGAGAGGCGAACTTATTGGTTATGTTGGTAGTACAGGACTTTCTGCTGGTCCTCATCTTCATTACGAAATTATTAAAAATGGTAAGAAAATCAATCCTATTCATTATTTCTATAATGATTTAACACCCGAAGAATATCAAATAATGCTAAAAGAAGCTTCAAAAGTTAATCAATCATTATCTTAACATATTTAAATAGCTGCAATAATGAAGATTGAATCATTACAAGGCGAAAAAATATATTACACCATAGGCGAAGTTGCTAATATGTTTAATGTTAAAACTTCACTTATTAGGTTTTGGGAAAATGAATTTGATATTATTAAACCACATCGTAATAAAAAGGGTAACAGACTTTTTACCAAACTAGATGTAGATAATTTTCATACTATCTATCATCTTATTAAAGAACAAGGTTATACTATTCAGGGTGCTAAAGATAAGCTAAATGCAAACCGTTCAGTAACTATGCAAAAATCGGATGTAATTATCAGCTTAAAAAAAATTAAGGATTTTTTATTAGAAATTAAAGATAATATTGGTAAAGAAAATTAAAAATACGAATTAATCATCAGATAATTCTGAACATAATCTTCTACACCTTTTTCTAAAGAATAAAAAGGGCGGTCATAGCCCTGTGCTAACAATTTACTCATATCGGCTTGAGTAAAATATTGATATTTATCACGAATATCAGTGGGAGTTTCAATAAACTCAATATTTTCGGGCATATTCAAACTTTTAAAAACAGATTTTGTAAGATTTAAAAATGTATCGGCTTTACCTGTGCCAGCATTATATAAACCCGATGCGATTTTATTCTTCATCAAAAAATAACATATATCAACAATATCTTTAACATAAATAAAATCGCGTAATTGTTTCCCATCTTCAAAAGCAGGATTATGAGATTTAAAAAGTTTCATTTTGCCTGTTTTAATAATTTGATTATAAGCATGAAAAACTACAGATGCCATTCTGTTTTTATGATATTCGTTAGGACCGTAAACATTAAAGAATTTCAGTCCTGCCCAAAAAGGAGGAGTATTATCTTGTAATAAAGCCCATTTATCGAAATTATTTTTAGATTCGCCGTAAGGATTAAGAGGTCTTAATTTTTCAACAATATCATGGTCGTCTTTATAGCCGTATTCTCCAAGGCCGTAAGTAGCAGCAGATGAAGCATACACTAAAGGAATTTCGTATAAAGTACTTAAATTCCAAACATTGCAACTATAATTAAAATTAAGTTCATCAAAAACTTCTTTATTAAATTCGGCTGTGTCGGTTCTGGCGCCAATATGAAAAATAAAATCAACATGTTTATGATTTTCGGTAAGCCATTTAAAGAAATCGTTACGATGAACCTTGTCAAAATAAGCTTTTTGATTCAAATTTTTATTTTTTTTGTCATTTGAAAAATCATCAACAAGAATTAAATCTTTAATACCTTTGTTGTTGAGTTTATTAACAAGACAACTGCCAATAAAACCTGCTGCACCTGTTATTATTATCATAATGTTAAAAAATTAGGGATTTTACTATCAATATGCAAATTTAACGATTTAGCCTTTTCGCATAACATATTTATTGCTTTTTGTCCTTCTTCGCCTAAATTTAAAGAAAAATCGTTAACGTATAAATTTATATGCTTTTTTATAACCTTATTGCTAAGCGAAGCTGAATGCTTTTTAATAAAAGGCAAAGAGATATTAGGATTTTTATTAGCAAATTTAATGCTTTCGTAGATTAAATTATTTATTTTGTTAATTAAATGATGAGACAAAGATCTTCTAACAAATATGCCGCCTAAAGGCAATGGCAGATTATAAGTTTTTTCCCACAACTCGCCCATATCAACAATTTTAATTAGATTGTGATGCAAATAAGTGAAACGTTCTTCGTGAATTATCAAACCTGCATCAACTTCTTCATTAACAACGGCTTTAATTATGTCGGAAAACAACATTTCTTTTTTATTATTAATTTCGGGATAAAAAATATTTAATAACAAATTAGCAGTAGTATTTTTGCCGGGTATTGCAACAGAATATTCAGTTAATTTATTAATGTTAAGAGTTTTCTTACTAATCAATAAAGGTCCGCATCCTCTACCTAATGCACTGCCCGAATTAAGCAGTATGTATTTTGAATGAACTTTGAGCCATGAATGAAAACTCAACTTAGTTATATCCAACTCCTCGTTAAATGCTTTCTGATTGAGAACTTCGACATCGGAAACAAAAAAATCAAAATTAATATCCCTACAATCAATATGTTTATTAACAATAGCATCAAGAATATATGTATCGTTAGGGCAAGGCGAAAAACCGAATTTTAAATTACTTACTGAATTCATTTACTAAAGATAATGTATTTTTATGTAAATTGTTTAGAGCTAAAACTATATTCCACTTACTTTTATCAATATTGGTAGTAAAATTTGAAACAGCTCGCAAACCTATACAAGGTATATCACCTAAAATGCAGGAATAAAAAAAGGCTGCATTTTCCATAGTTTCCAATACTGGTAAATCGAATAAAGATTCAGGCAATATATTTTGGTTGAACATCTGAGTTCTGTTTACAGTTATACCATTGGCAAACTTATAATTATTACATAATTTTGAAAAATCGAAATTACTATTCAGAAAACCTTTACTGTAAGGTTTTTTATCAGGATTTATAAGATTTTTATTAAAAGCAGAAGAAAATATTTCGTCGTTACCGCAGCCAAGTTCAGGCAAAAAATCTTTTTTAATAAAAAATACATCACCAATAGTAGCAGAACCAGAAAATAAACCAGCAATGCCAATATTAAGAGCTATATCAAATTTTTGATTTGTCAGTATTTTGCTCATAATATATGCAGTTGACAGCATACCAACGCCTGTAATAAGACTAACTACCTCAAGGTTTTTATATTGCGAAATATAATGTGTACCTATTTTTATCTCTTTTTTGTCGATAAAATTTGGCAACATTTCAAATTTTGTGGCTGATGTAAGAAGTATTCGCAATTTTTGGAGGTTTAATATTCAATTTTATTAACAAATATTTTATAAAATTATAATTTTATTGGGAATTAATTGAAGTTTCTAATTTTTTCTTTAAAAACCTTTTGAGTGCTGTTGAAAATAATTGCAAAAGTTATTTTTAAAATATATTATATTTATATTTTCAAAATATATTATATTTACATTTTTATAATATATCAAAATTTTTATTAATCAAAATATTTAAAAAATGAAAACAATTAATTTATTTTTAATAATTATTATATGTTTTATATATAATAATTTAGCACAAATTTCGGCACAAACTGTAATGATAACAGAAGATAGTTCATATATCGGAGAAAATTCGGCCATATTAGATGTGAAATCAAATAATAAAGGTTTTTTGCCTCCTCGTTTAACTACTATGGAAAGGCAGAGCATTAGCAATCCTGCTAATGGTTTAATTGTATATGATACAGATGCAAATATGACTTTTCAATACAATGGCACTACTTGGAATGAACTTGTTAATAATGAAGTTATTGACAGTTTAAAGAAACAAATTATTGATTTACAAATAATGACAGGTATTTTGGTTCAGGATTACGATGGAAACATTTATAAAACTGTTAAAATTGGAACTAAGCGTTGGATGGCTGAAAATATGAGAACAACTTCTTTTCCAAATGGTAACCCAATTACACACATTACTGATAGTAGCTTATGGGCAAATGAAACTGATGCTGCATATTGTTGGTATAATAACGATTCAGTTAATTATAGTATTTATGGAGCTTTATATACATGGGATGCAGCTAAATCTATTTGTCCACAAGGCTGGCATTTGCCTACAGCAATGGAATGGGATACTTTTTTTATTAGTTTGGGAGGGCTAAATATTGCCGGTGGCTTGTTAAAAGAAACAGGATTATCGCATTGGAGTACTCCTAATACTGGAGCTACAAATTCAACAGGTTTTACTGCTTTACCTTCTGGAGCACGCGGCATGGATGGCTCCTTCATTAGTTTATTAACTCATGCATTTTTTTATACTTCTACTTTTGATTATCTTATGTATTATCAACCTGAAGCGTTTTTTTTATCTTACGATACAAGCAGCGTAACAAACCTAACTTTACCTGAGAACACAGGGGCTTCTGTAAGATGTGTTAAAGATTAATTATTGTTAAATATTTATTATTAATTTTTACTTACAACCGACTCGTTTACGCAAAATAGAAATGTAATAAAACATTTGAATGTATTTAATTGGTTACCTGATGTTATTACTTAATAATCATTTTTCTTGTTACATAAGGAGTTTCGTTTATTAACAAACTGTAAAAATATACTCCATTTTGTAAATCGTTTATATCTATTGATGTTTTACCCGATTGAGTGCTGATAATTTTTTCTTTTACAACACTACCAACCAAATTTCTTATAATTATACGTGAACTGTTGAAATTTGAAGCTAATGACCACGAAAAATTGGCATAATTATATGCAGGGTTAGGATAAACAACTGGAAATTCAACTTGTTTAAGTATGTTGTCTTTAATTCCTGATGGTATATTAGCTGTATATGCAATATTAACATAAACAGAATCATTGGTGTTATTTACATCAAAAAATATGTAGCGAATAATTGAAGTCCCTGTTAAACTATGAGGTCTGTATCCTCCTTCAAAAGAGGAATCGGTTTGGCCTGCTGAAAGGTTCACTGATTCAGTACTTAAATAAATTGAAGGCAACTGACATTCACCACCAAAACAAAAATCATTTTCAGAACCTGTAATAGTGTCAACTATGATTTTTTTAACTTTAATTATTTTGTTTGTAGATGTGTTATTGGTGATTCGGAGCTTTTTTGTGATTATTGTACCTGTATCGCCATTAATATTTATTGTGGCACCAGAAGTTACTGTTGCATTAATTTCATCACTTAATATAAAACTTTGTGAAAACACATAGTTTATAGTGAAAAACAATAATAATGAGGAAAGTATAATTTTTTGCATAATGTAATTTTTTTAAAAGTGTTGTTTTATTACAATAATCGTGCAAAAAAATTTATTATATAACGTTATTTTACTTACTTTTATTGTTTGTTTGTTGTTTGTTCAAATTGAGTTATAATTGGATTTTTAAAAAATTTATTATGATTAAATTATTGATTTTCAATAGATATAATTTTAATGTTAATTTATCATTATTTTGGGATGCTACCAAATACAAATTAACTAAAATAAATAAAGCCTTGATATTTATCAAGGCTTTACTTAGTAGCGGGGACAAGACTCGAACTTGTGACCTTCGGGTTATGAGCCCGACGAGCTACCACTGCTCCACCCCGCAATTTTTTTAATTGTGCTGCAAAGGTAATAAAAAAAATGATATATATTCTAAATAATTTTAAAAAAAAATAAAAAATGTCAGAAAAAATGCACAAAGCAGGTTTTGTTAATATTATAGGGTTGCCTAACGCAGGTAAATCTACTTTAATGAATGCTCTTATTGGTGAAAAATTGTCGATTGTTACACCAAAAGCTCAGACAACACGGCATAGAGTTATGGGTATTGTTAGCGGTGATGATTTTCAACTTGTTTATTCAGATACACCTGGCTTTATCAAACCTCATTATGCTATGCATAAAGCTATGGTTAGATATATTGAAAATGCTATTGAAGATGGAGATGTTATTTTATTGGTTGTTGATGCGTCTTCATCTGAAATGATTGATGAAGAACTATTAGCACTATTGAAAAATATTAATACACCTTTAATAATTGTAATTAATAAAATTGATTTGTCGAATCAGAATAAAATTGAATTTTTAGTAGAATCTATGCATAACAGATTTAATAAAGCTATGATTATCCCCGTTTCGGCTCTTTATAATGCCAATTTGGATATGCTTTTTAAAAATCTTATTAGTTTGCTGCCCGAGTCACCTCCTTACTTTAGTAAAGATGAGCTCACTGATAAGAGCATACGTTTTTTTGTATCGGAAATAATTCGCGAAAAAATATTTTTGAATTATCACAAGGAATTACCTTATTGCACCGAAGTTATTGTTGAGCAATTTCTTGAAAACGAAAAACCTCTAAGAATAAATGCGACAATTTATGTTGCAAGAGATACTCAAAAAGGAATTATTATAGGTAATAAAGGCTCAGCAATTAAAAAACTTGGTACCGAAGCCCGTAAAGATATTGAAGAAATGATTGGGCAGCATATATTTTTAGATATTTCTGTTAAAGTGAGCAAAAATTGGCGTGATAGCCCTATGCAACTTAAACGTTTTGGATTTACTGAAATTTAAAATACAAAAAAGGCTGCAAATTACGCAGCCTTTTTGGGTATCGATATTAATTACCCTTAAAAACAATAAAAATGTCTATTGAAGCACAAAACTTATAGGCATATTAAATTGAACTCTTACTGCTTGTCCTCTTTGTTTGCCTGGTATCCATTTAGGCATTGATTTTACAACTCTTATAGCTTCTTCGCCACAACCACCACCAATATCGCGTAATAATTTAATATTGGCTATACTACCATCTTTTTCAACAACAAATGTAACGAATACTTTGCCTTCAATACCATTTTCCTTAGCTATTTGTGGATATTTTGTGTTTTGTGCAATAAATTTAATTCTGGCTTCTTCGCCACCCGGAAAACCTGGCTGTTCTTCTACAATGGTAAAAATCTCTTCTTCCTGTACTATTTGCTCACCAGTTTCTATGGGTGCTACATATACATCAACTTCGGTTGATTGGTCAGCTTCGGTGCTTACCAAAATGTCGTCTTCAACAATTACATCATCTTCAACTATTTCGATAAGAGTTGTAACTGGCTCAGGCTTGGGGGGAGGAGGTGGCTCTTCACGTTTTGTAATCTGTACAATTTCTTCCTCAAAATTGCTTACTACTTGAGTTGAAATAGTATCATCAACCTTATCATAAGTTTTCCATTCAAATGCCATAAGGCATACTGCAAGTACTATAACCAAACCTATTTGAAAAAAAACACCACTTAGCCTGTCTATATCAGCGGATTTTGATTTTCTTTCTTCCATTTTTTAAATTTTTTGATTTTATTTAATAATTGTGCTAAAATATTAAAAAAAATATTATAAATTCTATAATTTTTTAATTTTAATAAACAATAAACTTGCAACAATAATACCTGATAAATCTGCTATAAAATCCATAATATCTGCACTTCTCTTAATAAATAATATTTCTTGTAACAATTCAGTTAAGCCTGCATAAAAAATTGCTATCATTGTTGCTGTTAGAACTACATAATAACGATGTTTATAATTATTATATTGTTTTAAAAAACTATTATTTAATAAAATAACAAAAACAGCAAATAAGACCGCATGAACTATTTTATCAGCAAAAGGTATATATTTTAATATACTATTATCTGGTATATGATTACCCGATATACTCATTAAAACATATATAAAAACACCCCATATTATCCATAGGATGTTATTTTTTATATACTTCAAATTGTTACTTTATTAAAAGTAAAATTTTTAAGCACCTGTTAACGATAAATAATCAGCAGCGGTTAATAAATCTTTTGTTTCGTCAATGTTATTAACTTTAATTTTAATTATCCAACCTTCACCATAAGGATCTTTATTAATTAATTCAGGATTAGATTCAAGTTTTGAGTTAAACTCAATAACTTCACCCGAAACAGGCATAAAAACATCTGAAACTGTTTTTACAGCTTCAATTGTGCCGAATGATTCCTCTTTACCTAAATTTTCACCTGTTGTTTCTACTTCAACAAAAACTATATCCCCGAGTTCGCCTTGGGCAAATTCAGTAATACCAATGTAGGCTTCATTACCTTCTACTCTTATCCATTCGTGATTTTTGGTGTACTTTAAATTATCTGGTAAATTCATTTTATTTATTTTTTAAAATTATTATGAAGCAAAATTAATAAAATATTGTATAAATATTTAAATTTAGTGTAATTTTAGAGCTAAATATGGAAAAAATATCAATATCGGGGCAAGTCAGAAGTGTTCATACACTTTATGAAGTTACCGCAAGTATTGCAAGTGTTATTAAAAAGAAGTATGAACACGCTTACTGGATAAAAGCTGAAATAGCAAAATTGAATTTTTATCCTAAGTCAGGCCATTGTTACCCTGATTTAGTTGAAAAAGATGGTGGAAAAATCAAAGCTCAATTGAGAAGTATTATATGGGCAAATGATTTTACAAATATAAAAAATGAATTTGTTAAGGTTACAGGCGAAAACCTTAGAGACGGCATAAAAATTCTGTTTTATGCAAGATTAAATTTTGACCCAGTATATGGTCTTTCACTAAATATTCTAAATATTGAACCTTCTTTTACTTTGGGCGAAATGGCTCGTGAAAAAAAAGAAACCATAAATATTCTTAAAGCAAAAGGAGTATTTGTTAAAAATAAAATGTTAAGTTTGCCCTTGCTACCTCGAAGACTTGCAATTATTTCGGTTAATACAAGTAAAGGATTGGCTGATTTTATTTCAAAATTAAATGAATATCAGCATTATTTCAAAATGTTTTATAAACTTTATCCCTCAATTTTGCAAGGTGATGCTGCTGTTAGTTCAATTTATAATCAATTGCAAATTATTAAAAAAGCTCATCAATATTTCGATGCTGTATTAATTTTAAGAGGTGGGGGAGGTGATATTGGCTTAAGTTGTTATGATAATATTAAAATAGCTGGCGAAATTGCAGAATTCCCTTTGCCTGTAATAACAGGTATTGGGCACAGTACAAATGAAACTGTTACTGAAATGGTAGCTTTCAGAAATCTTATTACACCTACCGATGTCGCTTTTTACCTTTTAGGGATGTTTAGTTCGTTTTCGCAAAGAACTGAAGAATATGCTAAAAAAATTATTTTAAATTCTAATGACATTATTGTAGACTCTCGTAGTAAAATAAATGAAGTTAGTCGGCTTATTATTTCAAATACTCACCGATTTATTCAAAAAGGAGAATCTGAACTTGATTTACTTAAAATGCGCAGTATTTCTTCTGCACGCACAAATATTCAAAATAAATATTTCGTATTAAATAACAATTCTAATGCTATTAAACATTTTCCTGATAAAATAATAAAATTTAATTCATTGGTGTTAATTGATAAAATCAATGAAATGAGAAATATTATCCCTGTTCTGTTTAATAAAAAATATTTAAAAATTGAACATATAAATGATAAATGTAGATTACTCGACCCTGTTAATGTATTGAAAAGAGGTTATAGTATTACGTATTATAATGGTAAAGCTCTAAAAAAATCTGATATTGTTAAAAATGGCGATGAAATTAAAACTGTGTTGATGGAGGGCGAAATAATGAGTGTAATAAATAAATCAAATAACAAATAATAATTATGAAGAAAAATGAAATTTCGTATGCGGATGCAATAAACGAGCTTGAGGAAATTGTTAACAAAATGGAAAATGAGGATATTGAAGTTGATGAACTTTCAGACGCTGTGAAAAGAGCTGGGATATTGATAAGGATATGCCGCGAAAAATTAAAAGTTACTGAAGAAGAAGTTAGCGGTTTGTTAAAAGAAATTTCTGAAGCTGAAACAACTGCAATTGATAATAATGAAAACGAATGAAAATGATGTTAAAATGTGTAGAATACTTTAAAAATAAGAATTATTCCAAAAATTGATAATAATATTCCTATACACCTATTGAGCCAAAGCATTAATGGTGGTTTTAAATAACTTTTTATTCTATTTGCAACAAAACTTTTAATTATGTCAGTTATAAGTACAACCATAAGCATAGTGCTGAAGAATAAAAAAATATCTGATTTATCGTTATGATAATTTGTTTTTATTAAAATTACAATACTCATCCAAAAAATAAGTAAAAAAGGATTAGCTATGTTAAGTACATAGCCTTTAAGAAAATATGTTAAATTGCTTGGGTTCTTTTGTTTTACAGCTAAGCCTTCATCGCATACTTGCTCATTTTGAAGCGGTTTGCGATAGTAGGTAACTATTCCGAAAATTATTAATATTATTCCACCAATTATTCCTATCCAAATATTATTATTTCCATTGCCCAATATTTGTGAAAGTCCAAAATAACTTAATAAAACTAAAGTAATATCGCTAAAAAAAATGCCAGTTGATAGAATTATACCAGCTTTTAAACCTCTATAAATACTAGTTTGTATTAAAGTAAAAAACGCTGGTCCTATTAATAAAGCCAGTGAAATGCCTCCTGCAATGCCTTCCCATATAGGATTCAGGTTCATAGTTTAATTAGTTCGTTTTAAGGTTAAATTCTTTTAGAAAACTTTCCCATTCTTGCAATTTTTCATTTTTTAAAACTCTTGGAAATTTGTTCTGACTGCCTTCTTTTCCCATCTTTCTCATCCAGTCATAAAACATGTTAAGTGGGAGAACTTCAACAAAAACATCTTTAATAGCTTCTATCCTTTCTACTCTGTAATCGTCGTTAAGTATTTTTAAAAAATCATCAATTTTTGATTTTGCAACTTCAGGGTCAATGGGTTGATTAGAACCGAGATACCATTTGTGAGCAAATAAAGAATTATGCTTAATTCCAGCAACGGTGAACTCTCGTATCTCAACGTCTAATTCATTTTCAAGCATTTCTACAGCTCTGTTTATATTTTCTAAAGATAGATGTTCACCGCAAAAATTTAAAAAATGTTTTGTTCTGCCAGTAATTTTAATTTCATTTCTTTCTTTAGATGTAAAGCGTATTGTGTCGCCAATCAGATAACGCCAAGCTCCCGAACAGCTTGAAAGTAGTAAAGCATACTCCTTGTCTTCGGTTATTTCATCAATTGTTAAAGTTATTGGGTTTTCAACAAGATTATTGTCTGAATCAAAGTTTTTATTATCAAAAGGAATAAATTCCATAAAAATACCATTGTCAAGAACTAACTCCATGCTATCGGTGTTGCTCCTGCTCTGAAATGCAATAAATCCTTCAGAAGCCAAATAAGTTTCGATGTATGTTAGAGGTTTGGCGAGTAATTTTTCAAAACCTTTGATATAAGGTGCAAAAGATACACCACCATGAACAAATATTGAGAGATTTGGCCAGATGTCGTGAATGGTCTTCAGATTGTAACGTGCAATAATTTTTTCGAGCAAAATCTGTAGCCACGCAGGAACACCTACAATAACTCCAATATCCCATTCAGGTGCTTTACGAACAATTTCTTCAAGTTTTGTTGGCCAGTCTCTTTCTTTTGAAATCCTATTACCTGGTTTATAGTGTTGTTGAAACCAAAAAGGTATATTCCCTGCCGTTATGCCCGATAAATCACCTTCATAATAAGTACCATTATATGTTAGATGTGTGCTGCCTCCAAGCATAAGAATGCCTTTTTCGAAAAATTCTTTCGGAAAATCATATTGAGCTAAAGAAAATATTTGCCTTATACTAGTTTTTTTTATTGCTTTAATCATGTCGGAAGTAACAGGAATATACTTGCTCGATGCTTCTGAAGTGCCTGAACTTAATGCAAAATATTTAACCTGATTTGGCCAGCATACATAGCTCTCACCATTAATTGACCTATACCACCACTTTGCAAAAATGCTGTTATAATCATGTAAAGGTACATTTTTTCGGAACGAATCTATAATATTGTTCGATTTAAGAATATCGGAGAATTTATATGTTTCGCCAAATGATGTAAGCTGAGCTTTACGAACAAGTTTTTTTAAAACTTTTTGCTGTTGCAAAAGAGGATTTTTTTTTACCTGCCTCACAGGCATTTTACTTCTGAACTCTATTGCGTGTTTTATAATTGAACCAATAATCGGCATGTTGTTTTATTTGCTGTAAAAATTTTGTCAAAATTATAAAAAAATCAATTAGTTGATAATAGATTTTTTTAAAATCTGAATTCATATATAAAACTTATATATATAGAAACTTATATATGAAATGAGTATATTATAAATATCACTCAATAAAATGTTTATTTACATGCGAATTTATTATAATATTTTTTTAAAAAATAATTATAATCATATAAAATCTCAGAACATATAATAATTTTAATTTATTTATATTATCTGATTATTATTTTTGCTGTAATGTGTTTATTATCAGCAGAATATATTTTCAATAAATAAAAACCTTTAGGATAATTTTTCAGATTTAAATTAATACTATTATTGTTAGTAATATAAACATTATCTGAATATACTAAATTTCCTAAAGTATTATATATTGATAATTCAATAAATTCATTTTTTATGTTGGGTAAATATAATTTAATGTTATCTGAAGTAGGATTAGGCCATATTTTAAATTCATTTTGTAATGAAAAATCTTTAATATTTGTATAAACATTGTTTATATAAAACTGATATTCTTTAATACAATTATTCGCATCAGTAATAGTTACAGAATAATTATTTTCACATAAATTTGATAATACATTGCAATTATTAGCGTTTGGCTCTGACCATATAAAAGAATATGGTGCTGTACCACCGCTTACGTTAATAGAAACAGATGCAACACACTGATTATTTGTGTCGGGTGCAATAATTGATACTGCATATATTTCTTCAGGTTCTGTTATAGTAAAAGTTTTTTCAGAATAACAAGCTGTAGAATCACTGATGGTTACGCTGTAAGTGCCTGCTTGCAAAGAGTTTATTGAAGAATTAGTTTCTGAATTTGACCACAAATAATTATATTCACCATTACCTCCAGTAACTATAATATTTATAGAGCCATCTTCTTCTCCTGAACAGCTAATTGAGTTTACATCAGCAAAAATATTAAGTTGATTAGCTATCTGGAAATCATAAAGTTGCGATATGCTGTCTCGTCCCTGTGGGTATCTGTGCATTTCAGAATAAACTCCATTACAAGCATCAAATTTTATTAATAACCAATGATAAGAATTATAGTAAAGTGGCGGGTTATAAGTGCCTAATAGACTACCTCCAGCACCTCCTGAATTAATATGACATATATTATTGTTAAATAGTCGACAGTAATCGTGTATATGTCCGTTAAAATATGCTGAAACGTCTTGCGCTTCAAATGTATTTAATAGTTCCTCAAAACCATAATTGTCTAGTCCGCTTGAATAAAAATCTCTTATTAAAGGTATATGAGCAAAAGCAAATTTTTTGCCATGAAAGTCCAAAAGCCATTGATTAACAGTATCTATTTGATTTGATGTTATATAATAATTTGAAGATGTAATGCTATTAACATTATTTATCATTACAAAACGGTTTTCTCCATAATCAAAATAATAATCTAAATCTTGATCAATATAACTTAAATAATTAAGAAATGCAGAAAAATTCTCGAAATCGTGATTACCTGGTAAATTAAAAACAGGGATACCTGTTGAATCCATCCAAGATGATAAATATTCATAGTAAGAATAATACTGAAAAGAGCTGCCATTTTCAACGCCATCGCCTAATATAATTACAAATTCAGGTTTTGTATCTAAATTATAAACTTTACCTAAAATATTTGGGAAAATTTGTTCGTAAATTTCATCATCATTAAAATGTGGATCACCCATTACGGCAAATGAAAATTCTTTTTTAACAGGTTTTGACTTTAACAATATTTCAGCTTTATCATTGAGTAAAATTTTACTTTGAGAATGCAAAGTGTTAATAAATAAAACTAAAAATAGCGGTATTAATAGCTGTTTTATAATGAGATTATTAAATATCATCTAAATATTTTTTTTAATTAAACAAAAATACAATTTTGAAGTAATAAAAAAAAATTATTAATTTGCATATTATTAATAAAATTCAAAAAAAAATAAATATTATGAAGTATTTACCGATTAACCAAAATCTTTTCATCAATAACAGAAAAAATTTTCTTAAAATGATGAAGCCAAATTCAGTTGCAATATTTGTATCTAACGATGAAATGCCTAGAAATGGAGACCAATTTTTCCCTTTTCGACAAAATTCTGATTTTTTCTATCTTTCGGGTATTGACCAAGAGAAGAGTATTTTATTACTTGCTCCCAATTGCCCTAACTCCAAATTTAGAGAAGTTCTTTTTTTAATTGAAACAAATGAGCTGATTTCAATATGGTACGGGCATAAGTATACTAAAGAAGAAGCAAAAAAAATATCAGGAATTAACAATGTTTTATGGTTAGATCAGTTTGAAGCTATCCTTCGTGAAGTTATGGCTACAACTGATAATGTATATTTAAATACCAACGAAAATATCCGTTTTGCTAATGAAGTTCCCTACAGGGAGCTAAGGTTTGCAAAAGAATTAAAGGATAAATACCCTGTGCATAATTATTTAAGAGCTGCCCCAATTCTTGCTCAACTGCGTACTGTTAAGTCTGATATTGAGGTTGAACTTATTAGCAAAGCATGCGAAATAACCGAAAAAGCTTTTCGCAGAATTTTAGGTTTTGTTAAACCTGGTGTTATGGAATATGAAATTGAAGCCGAAATTATTCACGAGTTCTTACGCAATCGTGCTACATGGCATTCGTATTCGCCTATTGTGGCTTCGGGGCGTAATGCTTGCGTATTACATTATCCCGATAATAACCAAATGTGCAATGACGGTGATATGCTGTTAATGGATTTTGGTGCTGAATATGCAAATTATGCTGGCGACCTTTCGAGAACTATTCCAGTAAATGGAAAGTTTAATCAACGTCAAAAAGACTGTTATAATGCTGTTTTAAGAGTAATGAAACAAGCTATTAAAAAACTTGTTGTCGGTAATACTATTGATGTTTACCACGCCGAAGTTTGTAATCTTATGGAGCAAGAAATGATTAAACTTGGTTTGTTTACGGAAGAAGATGTCAAAAACCAAAATCCTGAAAATCCTTTGTATTTTAAATATTATATGCATGGAACATCTCATTTTATGGGTCTTGACGTTCACGATGTAGGAAGCAAGCAGGAAACGCTCAAAGCCGGTATGGTATTTTCGTGTGAGCCCGGTCTCTATATACTTGAAGAAAATATTGGTATTAGAATTGAAAACGATATTCTGATAACTGATGAAGGTCCTGTTGATTTAATGGCAACTATTCCTATTGAAGTCGAAGAAATTGAGGCTTTGATGGCAAAATAATTTTTGATGGATAAATTTTTTAATTTTCAGGAGAAAATTGTCCGTTACCGAGATTATGGCTCAGGAAAATGTATTGTGTTGCTGCACGGTTTTACTGAATCACTCGAAATTTGGGATGATTTAGCTAATCAATTAAGTGAAAATTTTAGAATAATAACTTTAGATTTGCCCGGTCACGGCAAAACCTCTTGTTTTAGCGAAGTTCATACTATGAAATTTATGACAGAAGTTGTTAATGCTGTTGTTGAATTTTGTAATATTTCAAAATTTTTATTGGTTGGTCATTCTATGGGTGGCTATGTTAGCCTTGAATATGCTGTTAATTATCCTGATAAATTAGCGGGCTTAGGACTTTTTCATTCTCATGCTTTTAATGATGATGAAGCGGCTAAAATTAACAGAGATAGGGTGATTAAAATTATTAAATCTAATAAGTTCGATTTCCTTAATCATTTTATTCCCGATTTATTTAAGCCCGAAAACAGGATTATTTATAAAGAACAAATTGATAAGCTAATTGAAATGTCGGCTTTATACATGAAAAAATCTGGAATTATTGCTTCTTTGGAAGGCATGAAAATCAGGAATTATCATAATGAAACTTTGATTAATTTAGAATGCCCTATGTTTTATATTATTGGCAAGCACGACAGCCGGATTGAACCCGAAAAAGTTGTAAAACAAGCTATGCTCCCCGCCGAATGCTGGATACAGATTATTGATACAGGGCACATGGGGTATATTGAAGCCAAAGAACAAACTTTTAGCTTTATTAAAAAATTTGCTGAATATATTTTTTAGATGTTTCTTTATTCACTATCAAGATACATACAAGTTAATAAAAAAATTACGATTTACAAATTAAAAGTAAAGATTAAAGTTTGTTATATTTAGATGAAATAATCTTAAACACTTAATTTAATCTTGATTTGTAAATCGTAATTTGTCAATTAATTACTCAGGAGCTCTGAATTGATTATTTAATCATACCAATCATATCTTTCACTAAATCTAGTTCGGTGCTTATTTTTTGAATTTCAAAATTTTGTACTTCAATAATATCTTGTAATTCGTGAATTGCTTTTATTAGAACTGCCGACATACTTGCATAATCAACCGCAAGTGTACCATTTGAACTTTCAATTATAAGTTCAGGAAATTGTTTTTGTATTTCCTGTGCTATTAATCCAATATGTCGTCCATCAGGGTATATTCTATTATCAATAAAATAATAGTAAACAGGTATAATATATTTAAGTTTATTCAATGTATTATTCAAAGGAATAATATCTTTTTTAATATTTTTATCAGATGATTGATACAAATTGCCTGCAATATATAAATTACCATTTTTATAAGCACAAAAGGCGTTATTTCGGTTTACATTGCTATACCCATTTCCGATAGTTAAAGCCGGGTCAGTTTCTATCCACTGAATGGTGTCGCCAAAGGGAATATTCCATTTTCCAATAACAAGCGAATTGCTTGCTAAAGCGATATTATTAGTGCCAAAGCATACTGAACCAAAGCCATAAGCCTGAGAATATTTACCTGCCGAAAAAGATGATTCTCCTTTAGCTAAAGTGTTGTCTCCAAAAGCAACTGCACAATGATTAGTAGCGAGAGTGTTATTGGAAGCAGCAAAAGAAAAATCACCTAAAGCTGAGGACTTATACCCCATAGCAATAGCGTTTTCGCCAGTAGCTATGCTTTCGTTGCCAAAAGCAGTCGTATTATTGCCAATTGCTTGTGTATTGTTGCCAAAAGCTGTTGAGTTATGACCGCTAGCTAAAGTAGCAGCTCCTAAAGCTACACAATATTCGCAGTCGGCTGTTACCCATCTGCCTGCTGCTATTGAGTAATTGCCTATTGCCTTTGTATTATCGCCTGCTGCAAAAGAACTTTTACCACTTGCAATACTATAAGAACCAAGAGAGGTTGAATTTTCACCCTTAGCTGTGTTCGAAAAGCCAAATGCAGTAGACCAAAGCCCAATGTTGATGTCGTCCCACTGGGAACCATTAACACCACCAGCTCTTAGCGATTTTTTATTAGGTATCCACATAAACTTTGTACCTGCTCCCACCGAGGGAGCACCCCCCATATCGCCTCTAAAAAATACTGTCCCATCATTAATCTGAAACATACATTGAGGCATAGTTGTATTAATTCCAAT
The DNA here is from genome assembly GCA_964504265.1 of uncultured Bacteroidales bacterium. Lineage (GTDB taxonomy): Bacteria > Bacteroidota > Bacteroidia > Bacteroidales > JAKIYJ01 > JAKIYJ01. The sequence continues at coordinate 11,715 of CAZDEU010000014.1, read as the reverse complement.
ATTGTTGCCTGTGTTGTATATTAAACTATTGGCAACCCAGGTATTACCGTCGTTACGAAGTGTTTGCCCAAAAACACCTGGTACTAATGGGCCTGTAGCACCTGTAGCACCAACTTGCCCAGTAATACCTGTATTCCCAGTTGCTCCTGTATTCCCAGTAGCTCCAGCAGGTCCTGATGGTCCAATAGCTAACACCCATTGTATTCCATTAAAATACCAGAACTGTTTATAATTAATGTCGTAAACCAATAATCCATTTGAAGGGTTAGCAATAGACAGCCTTTGTTGAGTTGTAAGTCGGGGAACAAGCAGCCCCTTATCGTTTGATTTTAATTCTAATAATGCAGAATTATCGGGCAAATTAGTGCCAATACCCACATTTTGTGCGTAAGTTGCTAAAACTAAACAGCTAATCAAAACTGTTAAGTAAATTTTTAATTTAATTAATTGGCTTTTCATAACTTGTTGATTTTTAATTGTTAATACTATATTAATCAGAATAAAATTTTAACATTCTTATTATAGCATCCTGACAAACAGGGCAAAAATTGTCATAAACAATTGATTTCATTGTACAATCAATAGCGGGTCTGTAAATATTTTTAGCTGAATAACCTGCGCCTTCAAAAACTCCTGTGGCATTTTTGAATTCTTCTGTTACTGGTGTAGGGATGGGGACATCGGTTGTAAGTAAATGTTTCCATTTAGAGTCAAAATCAATTAAGGTAGTTATATTAGGTTCCCAAGGTTCAATATTGAAAGGATAAAATTCTTGAACAGCTACGTCGGATGTGTAATATTCATCGGCTAAACCTGCAAAACCATGTCCGAACTCATGTATAAAAATATAATCGGAAAATTTGTTATCGCTAACACAAACTGAATAATAATTGTAAATACTACCACCACCGTACATTTTAGTGTTAACCAAAATATAAATTTGGTCGTAATAAGTATTTGACGCATAATCACGTACTGATTTATTATCATTAGTCATTAAATAACGCTCAGTATTAAAAGTATAGAAAGATGTGTTTATTGCAGTGTTTTTCCAGATGTTTTCGCCGGGTATATCGGTGCCGCTTTCTTCCGAAATTGCTTCAACTGCTCTTATATTAATAAGATTTTTATTTTCCTTAAAAGGCGAGCAATTAAGTAGATATGATGCAAACCGCTGGCAGTCGTCTTTGAATTTTTGCTTTTCATTTTCAGTATATCCATCGGGTATTATTACAATATCAAGTTTTTGTGAAGCATCACCTGATTCGTGGATAGTAAAAACATCGGCTTTGTGTTTTCTTTCCTTTGAAATAAAATAATTATCGGGCGTAATAACATATTCAAATTTTTTATTCCATTTATTATTTTTATCTCTGCTAAAAAATTCAATTCTGATATCTTTTTTAGGATAAGGAAATACAATAGTTTCAACATAGCTGCGATTAGTGTTTTTAGCTTCTTCGGTAGTAGTCCATTCAGCAAAAAGTGTTGAATAAGAGCGTGAATAAATGAGAGTATTGTTGGCTATATCGTAAACATTAAATTTATATTTACCATAATTAAATATATCAATAAGATTTTTTTTGCTCCCTCCCCAGTAAGGTTCTTCAATAATTTCGTCAATTGAATAAAATTCAAATTCAGAATTACCGCTGTGAAAATAATCAATTCTCATTGTTTTATTTATAAAATAATCATCAAAATTGATTTGAGCATAAACTGCAGTACAAATAACTGCCATTGTAAGTGATAGAATAATTTTTTTCATATTCATAATTTTTAAAATTTTATTTTTTTTGTGAAAGTAACATTAATTTTTTGCTTTTGATGAGGTAAAATTATAATGAAATTCAAAAAGTTAAAAGTAGAAATGAGCAAGTAACGAAAACAATTTAGTAATTGTGTAATTTTAGATTGTATTTATGTAATTGCTAATTAAATAATAATGAATCTGATTTTTTTTAGAATAAAATAAAATTATTTATTTTATATATAAGATTAATGCAAATTTATTTATGCTAAAATTGCTTTTATATTCGATAAAATAAATGCCATTATTAAGACCTAATTTACTCAAATTTATTTTACAAATGTTATTTCCCTGTTCAATAATATTATTTAAAACAATATATGTTCCTAAAGTATTGAATAATTTTACTGAAATAATTTTTTCGTTATCGCATATATTAAAGTAAACAAAATCGGTAACAGGATTTGGGAAAATTTTATATTTACATTCATTTGTTTTATTATAATTATTAGTAATTGGTTCAAAGTACAAAACACCATCGGATGATGAAATTGAAAAAAGCTCTGCGTTGTTTACAGCTTTTACATTTATATAATATATATATCCGTTATATAAATTAACATTATTAAAAACAGCATTATTTAAAAGCCCGTAATCTGTCCATGTTGCAATATCGCAATTGCCGGGAGCAGAGCCTGCGCATACATAGTATTTTTTAATTCCGGAATTAATATCAGATGAATTACTCCAGTTTGCTGATAATTGAGTAATAATCGTAGATGTATCAATATCGTTGTTTAGCCCGTCATTTACGTTAACTATTAAAGGTGGTGTAAAATCGGTTTTAAATTGCAAAGAATCAGTTGATGATATATTTTGTTCATTATCAATAATTATGGAAAATATGCAGGCGTTATAAGCAGAGTTCATACTTTGAAAGCGAACCGAATTTTGTTGTCCTGAGCCAATTTTAATTAATTCGTTAGAACTTCTGTTTTTAAAAACTTTAATATTATCAAAACGTGTTATGCAGGCTTCGTTACGAAGCGAAATATAATTTCCTGATGTTAATGGAGATGAATCTGTGAAGGCTGTTATAAAAATATTATCTATAAAAACATAAATAATGCCTACCGAAGCCTTAAAAAATACTTTAAAATTATACCATTTATCTGTTTCAATATTGGCAGGGCATATTTGTTTTAGTTCCATTATATTATTAATTGATTTATAAATTTTAACATTATTATTTTTTGCATCAAAATCAACGTAATAAGAATTGCCTCTGTTACTAAGTGTTGAATCGCTGGCAAAAAAATGCAATCCTGCACTTTGTGATGTTCCCGAAGATAATATATTTACTTTAAAATTATATATATAAGAATACAAATTTGTTTGATTTAATGGAGCTGAAAGTATTGAATTTATTGTATTTATGTCGTTTTGTTCGATATATGAATTATTGAGCAACCAATTACCTGCATTTGAAAAAGTAGTCCAATACGAAGGTAAGCTATTATCAAAATTTTCATAAAAAAAACCTTCATTATAATTAGCCGACCAGTTTAAGCCGTTAAAATCAGAAACTAAATAAAATTTTTCACAAATGCCGCTGCCGTTAGTATTATCACTGTCGTTAAACGATAAATAAAAATTCTGAGTTTGCCATTGCGAAAATGGATAAATTATAGTTTGAGGAGCTGTATCATCACATTTAGGAATAGTAAAACTATAAATATTAGTATAACTATTGCCATTCCACATTTTCCAATAATATGTAATACCTTTATAAAGAACAAGCGGACTTAAACCATCAATGTGGTCAACAAAGCCTGTTGGTGCTACATAAGAAGTTAATCCTGAAACCCATTTCCAGTAAAACTGATTAAAATCAGGGTCAGTTGAAACAGCTATATACCAACCAGTGCCGCTGTTAGTCCACGAAAACTCTACATTACTTGAGCAGTTTTGAAAGTTGACGCTAAGATTTTGAGGACATTGAGAAATATTTATACAGGAATTATATATATTTTCCCAAGTGTTCCAAGGCATAGAGCCAGGGCATACAGTGTTAGTGCCGGGCATTTCATTATGACCGCATATACCGGGCGAAGAATGTAAAGCAGAAGGGATGTTATAAATATTAGTAAAATGGCAAGTCATATTAGCAGAAGATTGTAGCATAGGAGCAGAATTCCATAAAGAGGGATTTGCAATTGTAGCTTCGTGTTCAACGCCAATACTACGACTATTGTTAGGATAACCTGCGGCACCGCAATGCCATGCAGTATTAGCAACTTCAACGCATTGAGTTATTTCGCCGTCGGACGAGCGTATTACAAAGTGTGCACTTGCTTGCGCACTACTATTGTTAAACCACGACAATGCACCTGCATAAGTTCCTGTGCCAATCCAGTGGTGTACCCAAGTATCGATAGAATGAGAACGCCCCGAAGTAAAATTACACGTAATAAAACCAGCTATTGCAGAAGGGTAATCTAATGTCTTATTATTTTTATTTATATTAAAATTATTAAGTTTTGAAGAAATATTAATGTTATTCATTGCAGGAATTATAATTTCTTCATCCCATAAAGTTTTTGAAATTACACCTTTTTTCAGGTTATCAAAATATGTTTTAGCTTGTTTTTCTCTTAACTCATCATTTATGAGTCCTGTAAATTTTTTAACTACATAAAACCAGTCTTCAGGTTTAATAAAATTATTTTTATCGACATTTGCATAAAACGACATTAAAGCAGCCGCAGCTCTTATATTTTGTTTTGCATCATTTTTTAATATATTTGTTTCTATGCCAAGTAGCATAGCTGCTTCAGTAAGAGTGTTGCTGTAATTATTTTCGGTTAAGTGCATAATTCCCCAGCCTCTGTCAATCGACGGACCAATTTGTGTCCAGTTACTTTCGGTATATGCAATAACTTCAAGTAAATATTGTGGAACTCCAAATTCTTCAGAAGCATCTTTAAAGAATATTTTTAATGCCGAAACAGAAGGGTGGGGGCGGTTTAAATAATAATTCCAGTAATATTCTGCACTGTCGGAATGAATTTTTTTATCAATTTTTCCCGACATTTTTTGTAGCACAGAACTTAAATCACGTTCAACATATTCGTAACCATCATAAAAAAAACGTTTTACAGTAGTGTCGAGCAATTCATTTTGCAGGTTCTGCGACATTATATTCAAATTCGCAATTATTCCAGCCGAAAAAAACAATATTTTCAGAATATTCATATATTTATTATTTTAAAAAAAGTTTTATACTATGACAGTATGTTTTTTAATCATTTCAGATAATTGAACAATTATATAATTTTATACATATATGAAAATTTTTATATGTATAAAATCAACATATTTCTTTTCGAGAATTCAGGTATTACATAAATTTGTGATATATATATTATAAATAATTTATCTTCCGAGCATATTTTCGGGTACAACCCATTTATCAAAATCATCTTCGCTGACAAGCCCCGATTTTACTGCAGCTTCTTTTAGAGTAATACCTTCGTTGTAAGCCATTTTAGCTATAGTAGCGGCATTGTCGTAACCAATATGATTATTAAGAGCTGTAACCAGCATAAGAGAATTGTTTAAATGACTGGTAATCATCTTTTTATCAGGTAAAATTCCGCTAATGCAGTTATCATTAAACGACATACAGGCATCGCTTAGTAGTGTAGCAGAATTAAGCAAATTATCAATCATTACAGGTTTAAAAACGTTTAACTGAAAATGCCCCATCATACCAGCAGTAGTAATAGTAGTATCGTTACCAATAACCTGAGCACAAACCATTGTAACAGCTTCGCATTGAGTAGGGTTAACCTTACCTGGCATAATAGAAGAACCCGGTTCGTTTGCCGGTAATATTAGTTCTCTAAGCCCGCATCGTGGACCAGATGCCAGGAACCTTATATCGTTTGCAATTTTCATTAAGCTAACTGCTATTTGCTTTAAAGCTCCTGAAGTTTCGACTAAAGCATCATGGGCAGATAATGCTTCAAATTTATTTTGTGCTGTAACAAAAGGGTAAGCAGTTAATTCAGCAATATGTTTAACAACTAAGGTATCGAAACCTTTAGGAGCATTAAAACCTGTGCCAACGGCAGTACCGCCGATAGCAAGTTCGGCAAGATGAGGCAAAGTGTTTTTAAGAGCTTTAATACCGTGGCTAATTTGAGAAACATAAGCCGAAAACTCATCACCAAGTGTTAAAGGTGTGGCATCCATAAGATGAGTACGCCCTATTTTTACAATATAGTCAAATTCTTTAGATTTAGTGTTAAAAGTTTCGCATAGCTTTGTAAGTGCCGGCAAAGTTTGCTCATCTATTGTTTTATAAGCTGCAATGTGCATAGCTGTTGGGAAAGTGTCGTTTGAAGATTGAGATTTGTTGACATCGTCGTTAGGATGGAGTAAGGATTTGCCTTCGCCAAGTTTACCACCATTAATAACATGCCCTCTGTTTGCAATAACTTCATTTACATTCATGTTGGTATGTGTACCTGAACCTGTTTGCCAAACAACTAACGGAAAATGTTCTTTAAGTTGCCCCGAAAGTATTTCGTCGCAAACAATATTAATTAAATCGCATTTTTTTTTATCTATATAGCCAAGTTCATAATTAGCCAAAGCTGCTGATTTTTTAAGAATAGCAAAAGCCATTA
>CAZDEU010000014.1:3359-5171 GCA_964504265.1 uncultured Bacteroidales bacterium | reverse complement strand
CCTGCAGGCACAGTATGGAAAGTTGTTTCGGTTTATGGAAATGCTCCAAGAATTTGTGCGGAATCTCCAAAAGCGACTTCATCTTATAAATATAATTATTTTAACGTTCAAGGTTTTATTGTTAATGGAGTAAATGTTTTTTCAGAAGCTTCTTATGCTGGAGACTTCAATAATAGTTCTTCTTATGGGCATTATTGGTTTAATACTACTAATTGCAGTGGTAATGGTCAATATGATAATAAAAATACCTGGGGTCTATATAACATTAATGCCAATCCCAACATTCTCCCAATGTGGTTGCCTGCCACTACTACGGTTCAGGCAATGCAAGGCAGTTATTTGTCGGTAATTGAATTTAATGTAAATTAAAAAACTTTTTATTTAATTTTATTTTATAATTCTGCGTATTTCTAATAAAATAACATATTATGGTAAACGCAGAAAATTTATGTGTTTTTTGGTTCAGACGCGATTTAAGGTTAAAAGATAATGCTGCCCTGTATTTTGCTTTAAAATCACCTTTTAAAGTTTTGCCTGTTTTTATTTTTGATAAAAATATACTATCAAAATTAGAAAATAAAACTGATAGAAGAGTTGATTTTATTTATCGACATTTAAATATAATTAATGAGCAACTTTTAAAATATAGTTCTGCTCTTCATGTTCTATACGACACTCCATTAAGAGCTTTTGAAGCATTAATAAAGAAATACAATATTAAAGCTGTTTATACTAATACCGATTATGAACCTTACAGTCAAAGAAGAGATGAGCAAATAAAAGATTTTTTAAAAGCAAAAGGAATTGAGTTTTATTCGTTTAAAGATCAGGTTATTTTTGAAAAAAATGAAGTTTTAAAGTCAGATGCTACACCATATACTGTTTTTACACCTTATTCAAAAATATGGAAAAATAAATTTTTAAATTCTGATATTAAAATATATAATATTAATAAATATGTTGAAAATTTTTATAAAACAACTGCATCTCCCTTAATATCATTAGAAAGTATTGGATTTAAAAATACAGATTTAAAACATATATTACCTGAAATTAAACTTGAAGTTATATCAAATTATCACAACACCCGCAATTTTCCTTATATTGAGGATGGTACTTCCAATTTGAGTGTTCATCTAAGGTTTGGTACAATAAGTATAAGAGAATTGAGCAAAACTGCATCTGAAATAAACGAAGTTTTTTTGAATGAGCTGATTTGGCGTGAGTTTTTTATGAGTATTTTTTATTATTTCCCTTATGTTGCTGAAAAATCGTTTAAGAAAAAATACGATTTTATAAAATGGAGAAACAACGTAAATGAATTTGAAAAATGGTGCAAAGGCGAAACTGGCTATGCTATGGTTGATGCGGGCATGCGAGAATTAAATCAAACAGGATTAATGCACAATAGAGTCAGAATGGTAGTTGCTAGTTTTTTAACAAAGCATTTGCTAATTGACTGGCGTTGGGGTGAAGCTTATTTTGCTGAAAAATTATTAGATTATGAATTATCTTCAAACAATGGCAACTGGCAATGGGCTGCTGGTAGCGGTTGCGATGCAGCTCCTTATTTCAGAATTTTTAACCCCACCGAACAACAAAAAAAATATGACCCCGAAAATATTTATTGTAGAAAATGGCTGTCAGAACTAAAAAATAAAAATTATATTCAGCCTATTGTTGAGCATTCATACGCCAGACAAAGAGCTATTGAAACCTACAAGCAAGTAGTATAATTCCTGAACTACTGATACATACATTGATTATCAATAGTTTAATAATGTTGCTTATTCAATTATACAGTAAGATTTA
>CAZDEU010000014.1:0-3259 GCA_964504265.1 uncultured Bacteroidales bacterium | reverse complement strand
CCCTTTCAACCTTCAACTTTCAACTTTTAACTGTTTTATCGCACTTATGGAGCTATTGAAATATTTATATTAAAAATCTGTGTTAATCTGCGATATCTGCGGGAGAATCAAAAGGTTACACCTACGAAGCTGAAAACAATTTATGATTTAATTTTATCTACATATATTAAGTATTTATCTTAGCTTTTCATTCGTACATCGTACATCCCCTTTATAAACTTTATAAACTTTATAAACTTTATGAACTTTATAAACTTCATAACTTCTTAGTGTAAGTTGATGCAAAAAATTAAATTGTTACTGTTTGGTTGCATCATTAGTCTCTTGAACAAATTGGTAAATAAGAACAATACTTGCAATTATCTAAATTTTTGGTTTGTTCGAAGGCAATATTTTTATCAAAAATTTGATTAATAATCTGAAAAATAACCTCTTCAACTTCTTTTAAATCAGATATATTTAATTGAGATGAATTATTGAGTTTAGCTTTCATAAATCCTGTAGTTGGAGACCCAACTGAAATAATGCCGGCTACAAAAGCTGAATTTCTGCAATTTTCATTTTTTGAGAAAAGATAAGAATACATTAATAACTGAAAACATTTAGAAAGATTAGTGTTAATTAATAAATCATCAGCTTTTTCAGCATTTAGCTCATTATTGTATGTTTTTCCTGTTTTGTAGTCAATTATACGAGCTACGTTGGCATTTATGTCAATACGGTCAGCTTTGCCTTTTAATAAAACCTCAATTTCTTCGTCATTAATGTTAAAAATTCTTGTATAATTTAAAGTTTGCTCCAACAAATGAACTACAAAATTATCAGGGTTATATTTTATACGTTTTTCTTCATAATGCAGGTAATTTTCGACTATTCGTTGAACAGCGTTGTAAGCTAAAAGGTTCTTACCCGAAGAAATATCAAAATTTTCAAATTTATTATTAAAGACCCAATTTGTAATATTATGAGCATCTTTTCGCATTTGATGCAGCATTTCGGGTTGAGGAATAACATTTAATATATTCTTATATAATATATCTAATACTTCGTGAACAGCCGAGCCAAAGCGTGCGTGATTAATATCATAAATATCGTCGTCTTTTTCAGGTATTTCTGCTATTTGACTAAAATAGAATTTAAGTGGACAAGCTATATAAGAGTTTAAAGCGCTGGGAGCTAAGCCTTTTATTGCTCTTGCCTTTAATTTATTAAAAATATATTCATTTTTCTCTATATATATCGGATTTGCATTATTAATATTAATTTCATTAAAAGTTACAATATTATTTGTAATAATGGTATTTGAATTTAATTGAGGTAATTCATATTCAATTTGCTTAATAAATCTGCTTTTTTCGCCTGCTCCAAATGTATCTTGTTTTGTATTATATATGATGTGAAGTTCATTACATTTGTGTAATAATCTATAGAAATGATAAGCATAAACAGCGTCTTTATCGCCAGTAACAGGCAATCTATAAATTTTTCTGATATCAGAAGGAATAAAAGTAGGTTCAGATTTACCAGCCGGTAAAACACCTTCGTTAGCCGAAAGTAAAATAATTTTTTCAAAATCTAAGGTCCGCGTTTCAAGTAAGCCCATAATTTGTAAACCACATAAAGGCTCTCCGTAAAAAGGCAGTTGAACTGAATTTAAAGCGTGACGAAAAAGGGAATAAAATGGTTTAATTCCAATTTCAATATCATATTGTTTAATAATATCATCAAATTTTTTTATTATATTTTGAAAATGAAATATGTATTCATATTCAATATTATCGGTAGTTTTTTCGTTTGATGAAAATATATTTATTAATTGATTATTAATAGATTTAAAATCGCAAAGAGCTTTTGAAGGCTTATTGTCCCAGTCGGAAACTATTAGTTTTAGCAGATTTTTTGTATTATTATTATCTGAAAAGTTCAATACCTCATTGCTTTCAAAATAGGCTTTACCTGATTTTAAGTTTTTTATAATATTGTTAAAAACACTTTCAAACAATTTATATATGTAAGGATGTTCAATAAATTCAACAATATCAGTTGCAGGGAAAAAAGTTTTACCATTAATAACTTTACTGTTGAGATGCAGATTAAATAAAGATTCGTACACTTGTGCAATTGGCAGTTGTGCCAGAGGAGCCCCCATTGTTATATTGAATTTATCCAGATTTTTGGGTATTGAATTAAGCACAGGAAATAAAAGTTTTTCATCAGCGAGAACAAGGGCTACATTTTCAATATTATTGTTATTATTAATCATTTCTTTTAAAATATTACCTGCATGCTTAGCTTGTAAAACCTTGCCTTGAGTACCTGTAATATTTATTTTTTTCTTATTTAAAGAAATATTATTTTCGTTCCATAAAAACTCATTATTTTTAATTAATTTTTTAAATCGTCGAAGAAAAAAGCCTGCTTCTTGCTTAGTGTCGGTCATATAATATTCATCTGCATCCCATAATAGTTTAGCATAGCCTTCATTCTTCAGAGTAAAAATAATTTTTTCTTCCGAAGGCGTTAAAGCATTAAGACCTGCAAATAAAAATGTTTGATTTTTAGAATTTTTGATGAAAGAATTAATTTTTTCGGTAGCTCTGCGGTAAACAAAACCTTGATAAGCGTATTTTTTTTGAGAAAGATTATTCGCAAATTCATTGTAATAAAGCCCCAGCGATTGAAAAAATTTAAGATAACGTTTTTGATACGGAGTTAATGGAGCACCCAAATTCCATGTTTTAATAACAGTAGCTTCATCAATAGCTTTAAAAATATCGTCAGGGTTTACAAGGTAAAGGTCAATTTCGTTATAATCTTTTAAAACCTGTTTAGCCCATTTAAAAACTTCCTGAAAGTCCTTAGCATTATCGCCTTCAATATTGCAATATGATTTGTAAAATTCTAAAAGTAAAAATACATTGTCTGCAATTTCAAGCTCTGCAATTTTTATTATAAAATCTTCAATAGAAATGATATCAGGTAAAAAAATTGGCTTTGCAATTTTTTGAGAAATATATTTTTTTAAGTAAAGAGAACCTCGCCTGTTAGGGAGTATTACAGTTAAATTTTGGGTGTTATTAATGTAATTATTTAGAATATAATCAGCAGTTTTTTCTAAAAATGTTTCCATTTTTTTTAATTTTTTTTTGAATGATAAAAGTAAGAAATATAAAATTATGGTTAAAAATTATTTTGAGGCACTATGTTAGTTTATAAAGTAAAAAGTTGAAAGTTGAAAGTTGAAAGTTGAAAGTTGAAA
>CAZDEU010000013.1:27514-32858 GCA_964504265.1 uncultured Bacteroidales bacterium | reverse complement strand
AGGTTAATCGCCAACCTTGTTTTTTCTTAGATTCACTGTTCGATATACGACAGGATTGGTTTTATAGTTATTTGTTTTTTAAAATCAGCATCTGACTGATACTGATTTTAAAATTCAGAACAACTGACCTCAAATTTTTGATTCAACTACAAGATTTCGTTATAGCTACAAGAAATTTAAGATTTTAGATATATAGTTGAATATTTTAAAATCATTTTTGATCGGGTTTTAAAATGATACCATCTGAAAAACATTCCGTTAGGAATGTTGCGCTCGGTAGAAAACACAGTACAACGTCAATTGAGCATTCCGTAGGAATGCTACCCCTTACAATGCTTAATATTTATATCAATTGATTAGAAAGGATGCATTCCTACGGAATGCAAATTATAATCTCCTGCATTTTTCTACCGAGCGTTGCAATCCTAACGGATTGCATAAATCAAAAGACTGCGTTAAGAAGTATAGTTATAATTTTTTATAAAATATGGTTATACTTTATTGATTATCAGCATTTGATTGCATTATAGCAAAAAAGTTTTCCTGATACCACTAATTTTGGTATCATATTAAAATCAGTAGGGGTCAGTTGTTCTGAATTTATAAACCTGATCGCCTCGTCTTACAAGTGTATCAGTTTTAAAAGTGCAGGCATCTCCTTTTTTAGCAGTAACATCATCAACACCTTCAACAGTAACAGAGGGCAATTTCATTTCAACAACACCAGTTGTTTTACCAATAATAATAATTTCATCATTCTTTTGTAAGTTGCCTGTTTCTATACCAACTTGCGCTACACTTATATCTGAAAAAAAGTTTTCAACTTTACCAATAAATTCTTTTTTTCTCGTAGCCTGAGAACCTCCGCTTTTAGCCCATTCACCCATTTTTTCCCCGAGATAATAACCACCCCAAAAACCTCTGTTATATACAGTTTTTAATTTGTTTGTCAAATTAACTATTTTATCTTCATTATAGCTTTTTTCATCTAAAGCAATACTTGCCTCTTTATAACATTGAGTAACAGTTTTTACATATTCTGGTGCACGACCTCTGCCTTCAATTTTCAGAATATTTATACCACAATCGGCTATCTTATCAAGAAAATCTATTGTGCACAAATCTTTGGGCGAAAAAATATAAGGATTATCAACTTCAAAACTAAAACTGTTGTCAACAGATACAGCTTTATATGAATGCCTGCATGGCTGAAAGCATTCTCCTCTGTTGGCTGACGCATTAAAAGTATGTAAACTCAGATAACATCTTCCCGAAACTGCCATGCATAAAGCACCGTGAGCAAATAATTCAATTTTAACTCTTTCTCCTGATGGCCCTTTGATATTTTCTTTGTCAATTAAATCTGTTATGTGTTTTATTTGAGGCAGCGTTAATTCCCTTGCTAAAACCATAACATTGGCAAATTGTGAATAAAATTTCACTGCTTCAATATTTGTGATATTGCATTGTGTTGAAATATGAACATCAACCCCTGCCTTTGCAGCAAAAGTTATAAGTGAGATATCTGAAATAATTACTGCCGAAATTCCTGCTTGCTTTGCTTTTAATATTATGTTTTTAGCAACCGATAAATCCTCATCATATAAAATGGTATTGAGAGTAAGATACGATTTAACATTATTTTCTTTGCAAATACCTGCAATTTCGGAAATATCTTCAACTGAAAAATTAACTGAAGAGCGTGAACGCATATTTAAATTGCCTGCACCAAAATAAACTGAATCAGCCCCGCCCTGAATTGCAGCAATCAATGATTCCATTGAACCTGCAGGTGACATAATCTCAAACTTTGAAGTCATGATTTGATTTTTTGCAAATTTATAAACTTTAAAAACTACCAAAGCAACTAATATTAATTTTTATTTACTTTTTGCTATTAATAGAATATTTATTATTTCTGTACTTTTGTCAAATATTTTTTAATCACATATAAAAAAGTATACAACAAAAATGCAGGAAGAAAGTGAACTAAAAAGAATATTTGAAGGTTTTAACAATCTGAAAGTATTAGTAATAGGCGATGTAATGATAGATTCATATTTATGGGGTAAGGTTGAGCGCATCTCACCTGAAGCTCCCGTTCCTATTGTATCTGTTAAAAAAAGAGAAAATCGCTTGGGGGGCGCTGCTAATGTTGCCCTTAATATTCGTGCTTTAGGTGCTAAACCTTATTTGTGTTCTGTTATTGGCAACGATTTAAGAGGTAATCAATTTAAAGAAATTATGTCTGATGCTGGTTTATCTGATAAAGGCATAATTGTTAGTAAGCAGCGAATTACTACAACAAAATTTAGAATTATTGGCAACAACGTTCAAATGTTGCGTGTTGATGAAGAAATGGACAACAGTTTAAATGACGATGAAAAGCAATATTTTGAAGATAAAATATCAGAGCTTTTCGATAATGTTTCGCCCGATGTGGTAATTTTTCAAGATTATAATAAAGGTACTCTCTGCCCTACTATTATTAATAACATTATTAAACGTGCTATAAAAGATGAAATTCCTATAGTAGCCGACCCAAAACTTAAAAATTTTTATTCATTTCAAAATATTACTCTGTTTAAGCCCAATCTTAAAGAGTTGAAAGAGGGTTTAAAATATTATGATGAAAACTTTAGTATTGATACTCATTCAAATTTAATTCTTGAATTTCAGAAAAAACAAAAAATTGATATGCTGTTGCTTACTTTGTCCGAAAAAGGAGTTTTCATAAGCTATAAAGACAAACAAAAAGGTGAATATTTAAATAAACATTTACCCGCTCATTTCAGAGCTATTGCCGATGTGTCGGGGGCAGGCGATACTGTTATTAGTGTTGCTGCTTTATGTGTTGCTATGAAAATTAATCCTGTTCTTACTGCCGCAATTTCAAATTTGGCAGGCGGTTTAGTTTGTGAAAAAGTTGGCGTAGTCCCTATCGAAAAAGTTATTTTGGAAAAAGAAACTATTAAATTATACTCTATTTTTTTTAATGAAAATTGTTGAAAATTTTACCTCAGAAAAATCGAAAAATGTAGATGAAAGCTATCGTAATAATTACGAAAAAGATGATATTTGCAATATGTTCAATAATATTGCTCCTGATTATGATTTGATTAATCATCTTACTTCTTTAGGCATTGATAATAAATGGCGTAATATAACAGTTAGCGAAGCTGGTAATATTAAAAACAAAAAAATTATTGATTTAGCTACTGGAACAGGCGACATTGCTATTAGATTAAGCCGAAATGCTACTGAAACAATTACTGCTGTTGATATTTCTGAGAATATGTTGTTCTATGCTCTTCAAAAAGTTAAAGAACTTAATATATGTAATAAAATTGATTTTATTAAAGCTGATTTAGAAAATTTACCTTTTGCCGATAATACTTACGATATTGCAACAATGGGATTTGGAATAAGAAATTGCATCAATCCTGTTAAAGCTCTTTCAGAAGTTTACAGAATTTTAAAACCTCAAGGAAAGATTGTTATTCTCGAATTTTCTGAACCTGCTAAAATGCCCGGCCACTTTTTAATAAGATTTTATTTAAAAAATTTTGTGCCTTTATTAGGCAAAACAATATCTCATAATAAATTTGCTTATAATTATTTGCCCGAATCAATTAATAAATTTCCTGCTGGAAAAGATTTTTTACAGTTAATGAATAAAGCAAATTTTTCTGATTTATCTATAAAAGTTATGACTTTAGGTTTAGTTTCTCTTTATTCAGGCTACAAAAACAAATTACAGAATAATATTTGACAAAAATCGTTTTAAAAGCAATTAGGTAGATGTGAAAACCCGAACACCAATATTGTTTACTCTTTTTTTTCTGATAATTTTGTTATTAGCCAATAGGCTTATGGCTCAAAGACCAAGACCCGAAAACCTTCCGAAATTTGATGCCAGCCCTTACCATTTTGGGTTTACATTAGGTGTTAATCAAATGAATTTTAGTGTTAAAAATGAACCTGATTTGAAACAGTTCGACTCTTTATACGTTATTGAACCTGTACCCCAAATGGGTTTTAATATCGGAATAGTTAGCGATTTAACTATTAACAACAATCTTAATCTGCGTTTTTTGCCTACTCTTGCGTTTGGCGACAGAAAATTGAATTACTCAATGATAGCAAAGGATTCATTATTGCAAACAAATACTAAATCCGTTGAATCAACTTATATTGACCTGCCCTTTTATTTGAAATTTAAAACCAACAGGCTTGTTAATACACGTGCCTACGTTATTAGTGGTGTTAAATATAGTATTGATCTCGCTTCTCAATCAAACAAAAAAGAAAAAACAAACGAAATATTACTAAAACTAAAGCGAAACGACATAGCTTTTGAAATAGGCACAGGTTTCGATTTTTATCTTGAATATTTTAAATTTGGTATTGAAATTAAAATGGCTTATGGAATGCGCGATTTGCTAAAACGTGAAGACAATATTTACACCAACAGCATTAAAAAATTAAATTCAAAAATTTTCTGGCTCTCATTTACTTTTGAATAATGTATGTAGTATAACATTTTTCTTATTTCTCATGTTCTGTTAACCTTGAAACGTAACTATTTTTAAATTTACTGTGTTGTTCAATAGTTAGCGTAACTGTTTTAAAATTTAGAAAGACAAGTTTGCTATTTGCTAGAAGTTAGCCGATATTTGTCGAAGTTATTTTTTATTTAGTTGACTTTTATACACTATTAAAATATTAACGTAATTATTTATAATTTTGTGATTATTGTATTTATTATGACTTGTGTATTAACTACATTATTTTTTTAATTCTTTTGCTTGTATGTTTTATGGAAAAGTGTAACTTTGTTGTAGCTTTGAAAAAACATACTATGGATGAGTTTGACTATTGAAAACATACTGTTAGTTGGTTCAGTATTATTACTTTTAAGCGTATTTGCAGGTAAAACTTCTTATCAATTTGGTGTTCCCACATTAATATTATTCTTGGCTGTTGGAATGTTGGCAGGTTCAGAAGGTATAGGAGGTATTAGATTTAATGACCCCAAAATAGCTCAGTTTATTGGTGTAGTATCGTTAAATTTTATCTTGTTTTCGGGGGGGCTCGATACGAACTGGAAAACTGTTAAACCTATTTTAAAAATTGGTATTACATTATCTACTTTAGGGGTTTTGCTTACAGCATTTTCAATAGGGATTTTCGTATGGTATATTACCGATTTTACTTTTTATGAAAGTATGCTCTTAGGTTCAATTGTATCGTCGACTGATGCAGCCGCTGTTTTCTCAATTTTACGTTCAAAAAGTCTTGCTTTAAAAGCAAATTTAAGACCTACACTTGAGTTTGAGAGTGG
>CAZDEU010000013.1:16802-27414 GCA_964504265.1 uncultured Bacteroidales bacterium | reverse complement strand
ACATTTTCGGCTACTGATTTTGTTGGTGGCAATGGGTTTTTGGCAATTTATATTTGTGCTGTTTACTTGGGAAATCAAGATTTGATACATAAAAAAACTATTTTAAAGATGTTTGATGGTATGGCTTGGCTTATGCAGATTGTTTTATTCTTAACATTAGGCTTGCTCGTTTTCCCCTCCAAAGTATTCCCATATTTTCAAGTTGGACTTCTAATTTCTTTGTTCCTTATTATAGTTGCACGACCATTAAGCGTTCTTTTAAGTTTGATTTTTTTTAAAATGAAAATGAGAAGGCGATTATATATTTCGTGGGTTGGGCTGCGGGGTGCCGTTCCTATTGTGTTCGCTACTTATCCGCTATTAGCAGGAATAGATAAGGCAGATATGATTTTCAATGTTGTTTTTTTTATTTCTGTTACTTCGCTTTTAATTCAAGGAACAACTTTACCTTTTTTTGCTAAATTGTTTCACGTTTCCTTACCCGAAAAAGTTAAGCCTTATTCGGAATCTGAAAAATTATTATTAGAACTTCCCAAAAGTATTATCAGAGAAATATTAATAACGCCACTTTCTCATGTAGTTAATAAAAAAATTGTTGATTTAGGTTTCCCTAAAAATGCTACTATTGCTATGATTGTTCGCAATAATAAATATATTACTCCAAATGGTTCAACTGTTATTAAAGCAAATGATGTTTTAGTTATACTTTCTGAAACTCAAGAAGGACTCGAAAAAATAAATGAATTTTTAGTTAAACCTAAGTAATTAATATATTATTATTTTCCCACAGTATGTTCAATTTCGAGATTCTCAAATCATATAAATCTTAAATTTACTGAAAGTACATGAATATTAATTTATTCTTACAGAGGCTCCCATAATATTTCGGCAGACCCCTGCTGTTTTGCAATATATCTCGACAAAACAAATAAATAATCAGATAATCGGTTAAAATATGATATTATTACTTCGTCAACTGTTACTTCTTCTGATAATTTTATAACTATTCGTTCAACTCTTCTACATATACTTCTTGCTACATGTGCATAAGATACTGCAACCGAACCACCTGGCAATATAAATGATTTCAACTCTGGAAGTTCTTTCTGCATTCGGTCAATTTCTTGTTCAAGAAAAATAACATCCTGATTATCAACTTTTTTAATCGATGATATGTCGTTTTTATTAGGCGCAGCTAGCATAGCTTCTATTGTAAATAAATTATTTTGAACAATTAGCAGACTCGTTCTTGAATTTTCGTCAATATTGGAAGCTCTTAGTAAGCCAATAAAAGAATTTAGCTCGTCAGTACTTCCGTAAGCCTCAATTCTGTGATGATATTTTGGAACACGCATGCCTCCAAGTAATGATGTTTCACCCTTATCACCTGTTTTAGTGTAAATTTTATCTGAATAATTATTATTGTTCATATTAAATATATTATTTAAACTAAATAATCTGACATTTTAAATATATTATTATTTATTTCGTCGCCATCAATACTTCCATCCTTTATCCTAATTATTCTGTGAGCATGATGTGCTATTGACTCCTCATGAGTTACCAAAACTATTGTATTACCTTGCTTATGAATTTCTTCAAATAATCCCATAATTTCAACTGATGTTTTTGAATCAAGGTTTCCTGTAGGCTCATCAGCAAGAATTATTGATGGATTATTTATTAAAGCCCTGGCAAAAGCTACTCTTTGTCTTTGTCCACCCGATAACTCGTTCGATTTGTGAGCTATCCTGTCGCTTAAGCCAACATTTTTCAATATTTCTGTAGCTCTTTGAACTCTGATATTTTTGGAAACGCCTGCATAAACTAATGGGAGCATAACATTTTCTAAAGCTGTATAGCGTGGTAACAAATTAAATGTCTGAAAAACAAATCCAATTTCGTGATTTCTTATTTCTGCAAGCTCATTTTCCGATAACTTGCTAACATCCTGATTATTAAGTTCATAAGAACCCGAAGTAGGTGTATCAAGACAGCCAACAATATTCATAAGGGTTGACTTACCCGAGCCTGATGCTCCCATAAGAGCCACATATTCATTTTTATAAATACTTAATGACACATTGTGCAACGCCTTAACTGTTTGAATTCCTACCTGATAGTATTTACAAATATTTTCTAATTTTATAACATGTTGTTTCTCTTTCATATATTAATAAATTAAAATCTTAAACAAAAATGCTGTTTCACAATACCACTTTTAAAAAAAACAATACCACAAAAAAATAAATCAATTGATACACTCACTCGCGGATGTTCCTGAATAATTTTCCAAGTATCAAGCATTTCATCAGACCAGTTTATGTCATCAAAAATAAAAACTGAAGAATCATCGACATATTGCAAACATTTATCGAAATAATTTAAAGTAGGTTCTTTTTTATGATTACCATCAAACAATACAAAATCAACTTTATTAATTTTTTTAAGCGTTTTTTCAAGAGCATTTTCAAATATATCGTTTATTGCATATATATTATTATAATTCAGTTTATTGAAATTTTCGCAGGCTAATGTGTAAATTTCTTCAGAACCTTCAATAGTATAAATTTTAGCATAAGGACATTGATTTGCAAGATACATAGTACTAAAACCTGCCGAAGTACCTAACTCCAAAATTACCTCAGTATTAAAGTGCCCGGCAATGGAAGCTAACATTCTACAAAATTTTGGTTTCATTGACGATGCAGCCACAATTTGCTTTATTTTCCTTATATTACTTTTATTATTTGTATGCGAACCAGCACCAAAATCTTCAATCTTAATTGTTTTATGATTATGTAATAATTCCCGCCTTAACAATTCAACATTTCTAAATTTTTTACGTGGTACATTCCCTTTAATTACTTTATAATACAAGTTAAATACAAAAGGCGAATGTATGCTGTTAGCACCTTTACTAATTATTAAATATTTCAGATATCTGAAAATAAATTTCAATTTAAACATGTAACAAATTTAACATTTTATTGAAACGCTATAAAAACAAAAATGTTTAATTATTTTTGCAAAAAAAAATAAATTGTTGAAAAGAATAAAATATTATTTTTCTTTAGTAAAATTTGCACATACTATATTTTCTCTTCCATTTGCATTAATAGGTTTTTTTATAGGATTAAACGAAATAGAAAGTGTTTTCAGCTTATATAAATTATTTTTAGTTTTAATGGCAGTTTTATTTGCCCGAAACTCAGCAATGGCTTTTAACAGAATAGTTGACAAAGAAATTGACAAAATAAACCCGCGAACTGCAAACCGAGAAATACCATCTGGCAAAATTTCAATTTCGCAGGCAAGTATTTTTGTTATAATTAATGTATTATTATTTATTTTAACTGCATATCTGATAAACAATCTCTGTTTTTATTTATCACCTCTCGCATTATTAATAATATTGTCGTACAGTTATTTTAAAAGATTTAGCTGGGGCTGTCATTTTGTTTTAGGATTATCGCTTGCTATTGCACCAATTGGAGCCTATATTGCGGTTACTAACAGCTTTGCAATTATCCCTCTTGTACTTTCACTTTTAGTAGTATTTTGGACCAGCGGTTTCGACATTATTTATTCGTTGCAAGATGCAGATTTTGATAAAAAAAATTCTTTGAAGTCAATACCGGCTGCATTTGGCTTAAAAAAAGCTCTGTTCATTTCTGCATTTCTGCATTTTATTGCAATTTTTATTATATGGTTTATGTACATTATGTATGAACCAACAGGATTATTATTTCTGATTGGGTCTGCTTTATTTACAATTATTCTTATTTACCAACATTTAATTGTTAGCCATAATAAACTATCAAAAATAAATTTTGCTTTCTTTACAACCAATGGTATAGCAAGTTTTTTATATGCTTTATTTATAATTTCTGATTTTTATATTTCATAATAAAAAAACTTAATGTATTTTTGTATGAAAATTATTTTAAAAAATTAAATGTTTTTTCTTACATTTGCTTTTTGCTTTAATATTTATTATTTTGCAAAAAAAAATGAAAATTTATAGACGAATATGTGTTTTTTATGGCAATGATTAAAAACATACTGCTAACATTATTTTCATTATTGATTGCTTTCAATGTTGTTGCACAAAAGAAAGACAACATTTCTGCCGAAAGTGCATACAATGAAGGCATTACTTTATTTGAGAAAAAAGATTTTTCTCAGGCTGTTAAAATGTTTGACCAAGCTATTAACCTTAAACCTTCACTAATTAAAGCATATTACAATAGAGGTGCTGCCAAACTCGAATGTGAAGATTTTTTGGGAGCTATTGCCGATTTCACAAAGGTAATCGACAAACAGCCTACGGCTTCCGCCTATCTCAACAGAGGGCACGCTAAAGCTGCCTTATATGACCTTGAAAATGCTCTTAACGACTATTTGAAAGCTAAGGAAATGGAACCTTCTTATGCCGAAGCTAATTATTATATTGGTGTTGTTAAATTTCAACAAAATAAATACGAAGAAGCTATTGAGTTTTTCGACATCGCTATTACTCTTAAACCTGATTATGCTTACGCCTACAACGACAGAGGTAGTGCCAAACGTCAATTAGAACAACTTGATGCTGCAGCTCAAGATTATCTTAAAGCTATTGAACATAAGCCTGATATGGCTTTAGCTTATAATAACCTTGCCAGCGTTATGAAAAAACAAGCTAAGTTAAAAGATGCTATTTTATACTATTCTAAAGCTATTGAACTGAAATCTGATTATTATGTTGCTTATAATAACCGTGGCTCTATCAAATTTGATGAAGGTAATTATTCTGAAGCTCTCGCCGATTTTGACGAAGCTATAAAATACAACCCCGAATATGCTTTTGCTTATAATAATCGCGCTAATACTAAGTTTAAACTTAATATGCTTAACGAAGCTATTGAAGATTACTCTAAAGCTATTAATCTTGACCCTAATTATGGTTATGCTTATATGAACAGAGGTATTATTAAAGAAATGCTTAGAGATGACATAGGTGCCTGTGATGATTGGAAAAAAGCAGCAGCTCTGGGCGTTGAAAATGCAGAAGTTTTTGTTAAAGACCAATGCCGATAAAATTTATACTAAATTAATTTTTTTATATATTAACAACTAAAGACAATTTAAAATGAAATTTAACATAAAAATAGTAATCACTACTTTATGCTTTGGCATATTGTTTAATTCTTACGGACAAAAAAATGTTGAATTTACTAAAGCTAACTTCCCTGATAAAAAAAGAGAATTGAAAGCTGCCGTCAAAAACATTAAAAAAGGCGATAAAATATATAAAATTGGCAAAGGATTGTACAATGAAGCTATTGAATTATACCTTAAAGCAAACAGCTTTAACCCTAACAACGCCTCTCTAAACTACAAAATAGGTATTTGCTACCTCAACACTATTCAGAAAAATAAAGCTGTTACTTATTTTGAAACTGCACAAAAACTCGATTCTTCTGTAGCTGCCGACGTTAATTATCTTTTAGCTCAGGCATATCAACTCAATATGCAATTCGATAATGCTATAACTAAATATAACGAATTTAGAACCTCACTCAGCCCAGCTATGCTTGAAGTTTATAATAGTGATATTGATAAAAGAATCAAAGAATGTGAAACAGGGAAATTTTTAATAGCTAACCCTATCAGAACATTTATTGACAATATTGGCGAAAATATTAACAGCTCTTATACCGAACATAGCCCTATTGTTAATGCTGACGAAACTACACTTATTTTTACTTCACGCCGCAACAACGTAACAGGTGGCAAAAAAGATCCTTCCGATAATAATTATTATGAAGATATATATATATCGCATAAAATAAATGATGTTTGGGGACCATCCAGAAATCCAGGAAAACCATTAAATACAAATTTACACGATGCTACTGTTGGCTTATCGCCCGACGGACAATCACTTTTTATATACAGAGGCGATAATGGTGGCGATATATTTGTATGTAAGCTCGAAGGCGATACTTGGACAAAGCCTGAAAGACTTTCTAATCAAATAAATACAAAATATCAGGAAACTTCTGCTTCTTTTTCGTACGACAATAGAAAAATTTATTTTGTTTCTAATAAGCCCGGCGGGTATGGCGAAAAAGATATTTACGTTAGTGAAAAAACTGAAGCAGGCGAATGGGGACCTGCTATTAACCTAGGCCCTGTTATTAATACTTCTTATGATGAAGAAGGCGTTTTTATGCACCCCGATGGAAAAACTCTTTATTTTAGCTCTAAAGGACACTCAACTATGGGTGGTTACGACATTTTTAAATCAGTGTTTGATAATAACAAATGGTCTAAACCTGAAAATCTAGGTTATCCTATAAACACTACCGACGACGATGTTTTCTTTTCAATTTCTGCTAGCGGAAAACATGGGTACTATGCTTCGGGTAAAGCTGGAGGCTACGGAAGCCTTGACATTTATGTTGCTACTATTTTAGGACAGGCTAAACCTATTATTATTAATACAGAAGATAACCTCATTGCTTCTACTGCTGAACCTATAAGAGAAATTGTTATTCAGGAAAGAGTTGTCCCTCAATCTTCGCATTTAACCTTATTAAAAGGCACTTTAATCGACAATGAAACTAATATGCCTATTAAAGCTCAAATTGAACTTTACGACGTTGACGAAGGAAATGTTATTGCTAATTTTGAATCAAACAGCAAGACAGGCAAATATCTTATTTCTCTTCCTTCTGGTAAAAATTACGGAGTTACAATTAAAGCCGACGGCTACCTCTTCCATTCCGAAAACTTTAATATCCCTCCTGATGCTTCTTACGTTGAAGTTAATAAAGATATAAAATTGCAGGCTGTTGAAGTTGGTGCAAGCATTATTCTTAAGAATATTTTTTATGATTACGATAAGTATGACCTAAGACCACAGTCAAAAGTTGAACTCGAAAATATTTATTCAATTATGAACGCTTATCCTAATATGGTTATTGAAATTGCTGGTCATACCGATTCTCACGGTTCTGATGAATATAATCAGACCTTATCGGAAAACAGAGCTCAGGCAGTTGTTAGTTATCTTACTAATAAAGGTATTAGCAGAACCAGATTAGTTGCTAAAGGATTTGGTAAAAGTCGTCATATTGCTACTAACGAAACTGACGAAGGCAGACAATTAAACAGAAGAACTGAATTTAAAATTCTTAGCAAATAAGTTATTGGTTTATTTATTATTAAGGCTGTTGTTTCTATGACAGCCTTTTATTTTTAGTTTAATTATTATTATTTTTAAAAAAAAATATAATTTATTTTTTAAGTTTTAATTAATTTTTTTATTAATTTCATATTTTAAATCGCTAAATATTAATTAAATCATTTTAATATGTTAAGTTTTATATGTAAAACTCTAAAATTTGCTATTATAGTGTTTTTTCCTTTGACACTTTGCTCGCAAATACAAACGCCACTTGATACTATTGGCGAAATAGCAGCTAATCAGGATGCTGAAATTAAATACAACGAAGCTGTTTTAAAATTGATGCAAGATGATGATAAAGATGCTGCAATTAAACTTTTTAATGAAGCACTTAAGATAAAACCTTCGCTTGATAAAGCTTGGTACAATATTGCTTATATTAAATATCAAGCAGGCGAATATGCTATAGCCGAAGAAAATTTTTCGCAGGCAATTAAACATAGTCCTTCAAGCCTATTTTATTTTGGCAGAGGTTTGTCTAGATTTCAACTTAAAAACTTCGATGCCGCTGAAGCCGATTTTAATGAAGCTGTTAAACTTGATAATAATAATAGCATGGCTTTTTATTATCTTGGTGCATGCAATTTCTTAAATAAAAAATATGAACAGGCAATTTCTTTCTATAATTCAGCTATTAATTTAGATAAAGAATTTGCTTTGGCTTACAACGATAGAGGTTTAGCTTATTTTAGACTTGGAAATTATAGTAATGCTGCCGATGATTTTGCTCAGGCATCTAAATTTAAAGCTAATTCCTCCTATATTTTTAATAATCTTGCCGCTGCTCAAATGTTATCGGGGCAAAGAATTAAAGCTAAAATGAATTTTGATATTGCTTCTGCTAATGCTTCTGAAGCAATGGCTTCTATTAATAATTTAGCTATTTTAAAATCTGATAACGGTAATCAGGATGAAGCTATTGCTGATATTCAGAAATGTTTGAATATAGATAATAAATATTTTCCCGCAATTATAAATATGGGCATTGCAAAATTCAGAAACAAAGATTATAAAGGTGCTTTAATTGATTTTTCGGAAGCTGTTAAAATTGAACCCGAAAATGGTATAACTTATCTTAATAGAGGCATTGCACGAGAAATGACCAGAGACCCTAAAGGAAGCTGCGAAGATTGGAAGCGCGCCGCTGTCCTCGGAATTAAAATTGCTGAAGAATATGTTAATGATCAATGTAAATAATATTATTTTAAACTTAATTTATTAAATTTATGAAACTAAATAATACTATAAGTTTAAAAAATAAGCTGACATCTTATTTGTTGATATTTTTGTCGCTATTTTTAATTAATTCGTCTTTGTTTTCTCAAGACATACCTTTTTCAAAAAAATCTTTTCCTGAACAAAGAAAAGAACTTAAAAAAGCGAGAAAAAATATAAGAAAAGGCGACAGATATTATAGACAAGGGCTTGGTATGTACATTAATGCTATTAAACATTATAGTAAGGCATGGGAATTTAATCCTAACAATGCTTTACTTAACTATAAAATTGGACGATGTTTTATTAATTCAATTCAAAGAGCTTCTTCGGTTAAATATTTTGAAAAAGCTTATAATATTAATCCTAAAACAGCCAACGATTTGTGCTATTTGTTAGGATTAGCTTATCAACTTAATTTAGAATTTGATAAAGCTATTGCTACTTATGATAAATGTAAACAGACTTTGCCTCCGCGTGGCTTAATTTCTAATTATCCGATTACCATAGAAATGCTTAATAAAAGGATAGAGGAATGTAATAACGGAAAATCTCTAATTAATCACCCTGTTCGCGTTTTTGTTGATAATCTTGGACCTAATATTAACTCCGAATACCCAGATTATTCACCTGTTGTTAGTAAAAACGATTCAGTTATGTATTTTACTTCTAAACGTGAAAATACAACTAAACGAAAACGTGCTGAGGAAAATATGAAATATTTTGAAGATATCTACAAATCTTTTAATGTTAACGATATTTGGCAAGAAGCTAAAAATGATGCTATTTCAGTTAATACTGACCTTAATGACGCTATTGTAGCTATTTACCCCGATAATGAAACTTTATTGATTTACAAAGGCTCTAATGGCGGTGATATTTATAAGGTACGTATTAAAAGGAAAGGCAGACTTGCCAAACCTAAAAAATTAAGCAAAAGAATTAACAGTAAATATCACGAAACTTCTGCTTGTATAACTAAAGACGAAAATACTATTTATTTTACAAGCAACCGTAAGGAAGGTTTAGGTGGTGGCGATATTTATTATTCTAAAAAAAATGAAAAAGGTAAATGGGGCAAAGCCGTTAATATTGGCAACGTAATAAATACAATTTACGACGAAAACAGTATTTTCTTATCTGATGATGAACAAACTCTTTATTTTAGTTCTAAAGGACATAACAGCATAGGTGGTTACGATATTTTTAAATCTGTGCTTGAAAACGGTATGTGGTCTGCTCCTCAAAATTTAGGCTACCCTATTAATACACCTGCCGATGAATTGTATTATAAACTTTTACCTGACGGTTTTCGAGCCTATATGGCATCAACCAGAGATGAAGGGTCGGCTGGCGATTTCGATATTTATATGATTACTTTTCTTGGCGATGAAAAACAACTTATGCCTGTTTACGACGTTGAACCCCTTGCTCTTACACTTGAAAGTTTTCAGCCCCTTGCTCCCGAAGGTATGATAAAACTGAAAACTCTTAAACAAACTATTGTGAAAGGTACTATACTTGACGATTTTAGCTCTGAACCTATAAGCAGTATGATTGAAATTACTGATAATAAAACTAATACCCTTATTGATACTATTAAAACTCCCGCTTCGGGTAATTATATGATTTCGTTACCTTCGGGACGAAACTACGGAATTGCTGTTAAAGCTGATAATTATCTTTTTCACTCCGAAAATTTTGATATACCTGCTACTACCGAATATCAGGAAATTACTAAAGATATTAGAATGAAAAAAATTGAAGTTGGAACTAAAATTGTGCTAAATAATATTTTCTTTGATTTTGCTAAAGCTACACTGCGCAATGAATCTACTGCTGAATTAGACCGACTTACTAAGCTAATGAACGAAATGCCCGAACTGAAAATTGAAATCTCAGGGCATACCGACAATAAAGGTTCTGCAAAAGCTAATCAAGCTCTTTCGGAACGCCGTGCAAAAACTGTTGTAGATTATTTATTGGGACAAGGAATATTAAAAGATAGACTAACATATAAAGGTTATGGACAAACACAACCTATTGCTACTAACGACACCGACGAAGGTAGACAATTAAACAGACGTACTGAGTTTAAGATTACAGGGAAATAAAGTCAGTTTGTTAAGTTTGTAAAGTTATAAAGTTTATAAAGGAGTTGAA
>CAZDEU010000013.1:0-16702 GCA_964504265.1 uncultured Bacteroidales bacterium | reverse complement strand
AAATAAAGTCAGTTTGTTAAGTTTGTAAAGTTATAAAGTTTATAAAGGAGTTGAAGGTTTGAAAAGTTTATAATGTAGCTTTATAATATTAATAGACAAAAAACATATTTTTTACTTTTAATATTCAATATTTTATTTTTAACTTATTGCCATAAGATCGTTCTTATGGAACTATTGAAATATTTATGATAAAAATCTGTGAAAATTTGTTGTCTCAGTGTTGTTAGTGTGCTGTTAAACACAATTAATATTATATTAGTCTAAATTTAACCATTATTTCCTGACTTTGACACGTTAAAAAATAACAAATTGCCACTATCTGCAATACAGTTATATACAAATCGTTGTTGCCCGTTTAAGCCAACCAATAAGTAAATCGGCAACGGTAGATTACCTAAAATCATATTTTGATGAAGATGTGAAGTTATACAAGATATATCATTATTTGGATAAGTTATATAATACCCCACAAGAGTTGATTCAACAAATGGATACAAATACATTATTGACGCAAGAATAAAAAACGAGACTGAAAAAATCAAGCAATGGATTTTATCTTTAGCCAAATGTGATAATAAATTTAATGAATTACAAAAGGAGGATGCCAGATTAATTGTAGGGTGTTCATCAACTAGGGCAAAAAAGACAAATATAATAGTGAAAAAGGCGTAAAACGTCTTCAGGAAGCCTATAAGAAAGGTAATATCACAAAAGAAAACATCAACAAATGTGGGTATAATAAATTCTTGGAAATTTCGGATAACGTAAAAGTTATCATTAATCAAAATAAGATAAACGAAGATGAAAAATGGGACGGTTTAAAAGGATATATAATTAATACAACGCTTTCGGCAAAAGCTCAGTAGGAGCGAACTTTTAGTAGTGAAAAGATTATAATGTGATAAATAATATTTTTTAACGACAAAAATAATCTATTAATTTGTTATATAGTAAGTTATATTTTAAGTTTTATTTTCGACAATTTTTGAAAAGCTTGTTTTTCGATTTCAGAAATATCAAGTAGTATATCAGCTATTTCATTATAATTTTCTTGTTTGTTAAGTCGTTTTTTGAAAATGCCTGCCATTTGAACAGCACTATTACGCCATAAATCTCCTGATTTGGAAAATTCGTTTGAAATAAACATTAGTTTGTCGTCTTTAAATATTTCGCTTGCTTTTTCGAGAAAAGCAGCATAAAGAAACCTGAAGCCTCCTCCTCCTGTACCTATTTCTTCCTGCATTCTGACAATTTGAGCAAGATGAAGCCTGGCTCTATGTTCACCTAATTCTTCACGCCATTTTCTGATTTTGCGTGAAGTATAAGCTATACCTCTTACGCCTGCAATGTTGCCTGGTATATGTAACATATCACGTGTATTACGTTTTATCCCCTTAATTATGGCTTGCTTTAATGTGTTGTCATCAATTTTATTAATAGTTTTAGGAAAATATATATGCCCTTTGGGTGCCAATATACCTTTTACAAACCTTACTTTTTCAAGTTCTTCGGGGGTAAGACGGGTGGTGAATTCCATTACAGGATCGCTTACGCTATAATGTGTTTCATCTTTATCAAATACAATTATGTTATGAGCATTAAAATGAAAGCGGTATTCAAAAGGGAAATATGGCAAATGAAAAACACCCACCTGACAGCCAACAATAGTGCCTTCAGCAATTTTATTGTCTAAGTATATTTGTGCTTGTTTTGGGGTATTAAATTTTGTGCTGACAATTTTTACTCCTAATGATTTACAGGTTCTTTTGAAAATATTGCCAGGCATTGTCCTGAACGATATTGCAGGCCCGTCATGAAGTTTAAGAAATGGAATATGTATATAAAACAAACCTGAGCCAATTCCAAAAACCAAAGGTTCGTTAAGCATATCTAAACCATGATATTTTAATAAACCTAATGTTACGCCATTTTCACAATGAGCTGTTTGTATATGCTTAAATTCTTTTTGCATTTTCGGGATTAAAATTTTTTAAGTCATTAATACTAATTCCAAATACATTTGCATAAATCTCTAACTTCTTTTTACTTAATTTATTAAATGCTAATGGTTTTAAACTTTTTTTTACAGAAAATTTGCTGAACCCTGTATATGAAGCAAGCAAGGATACATTCATTAAATTGAGTAACATGTAGTAATATATTGGGCTTTTATCTCCAGTTTTTACTTCATTAGCAGCACTTTCAAGTTTGGCATTAATGTTATCCCATGTAGTTACTAAAGCTTCGTGTTTAACTTTCCAACCTGTACTTAAAAAACCTTCGTATTTTCCGCTTTCATCTTTTGCATAACATACTTCTCGTGAAATATCACTTATAAAGCTTGTATCTTGTGGTACTTCGTCTTTTTTCATTTTTTTTAAAATTTTATTTTACTATCGAAATAATACGGAAAATATGTAATTTAATTTTATGAAACGAGCATATTCTGAAGAATTCACAAGAAAATGATAATTAACATGCAAGTTCCATACGATACCTTTGAAATCAATAAATATTATCATATTAAAAATATTCAGGTCTCAAAATCTTTGAATTCTTTGAAAAATCTTTTATAATAACTTTTAAATCATTACTCATTTTATTATAATTGTATATTATTAAGTTTTTATCTTCTTCAATATTATAATTATATTTTAAAAATTTTGGAGTATTTTCCTGAATAATAAGTCTGATAAACCGTATCTCTATATTGTCAGGGTTCTTTACAACTTCTTTTTCTAATAGTAATTTCCCTTTATTGAATGATGCTATTTTTTCTTTTGATTTTTGAACAAATAATGATTTTTTTATTAAAAGTGCTCCTAAATAAGCATTATTAATAGATGAACGAGGCTCTTTTTCTAATATAAAAATAGTATGATTAATAGCTTTTATATCACTGCCCGAAATAACATTATAAAAAATACTTTTCTCAAAAATGTTTTGTATTAAGAAAATGTTTATACAATATGCTAATAAAAACAGTATTTTCATTTTAATTTTATAAAGAAACAAAAGTATAAAAAAAACAATAATGACAAAAGTCAATATAATTTATATGTAAAAAGAAATAATTAATTAATTTTGTTTTTTTGAGAAAAGCATTGATAAAATAATGGTTGAAGAAAAATTAATTTTAGTAAAAGACCTTTCAAAACGCTATAATAAAGCCTCTGAAAACAGTTTAAAGAATATAAATTTTTCGATATATAAAGGTGAAAAGTTTGGAATTTTGGGACCTAATGGTGCAGGTAAAACTACATTGATTTCTATATTATGCGGTATTATCAGAGCTTCTTCAGGAACTTATATGTTTTATAATAATTACAATGAATTACCTTTTCCTGAAATTAAAATGAATATTAGTTTTGTACCTCAAGATTATGCTTTTTACGAAGAGCTTAGCCCATTGCAGAATATGTTGTATTTTGGTGCTTTGTATAATATTTCAAAAAATGAAATATTAAAACGCTCTGATGAAATATTTAATGCACTTAGTATTAGCGATATCTCAAAAAAAACAATTAAAACTTTTTCGGGTGGTGTTAAAAGACGGGTAAACTTAGCTATTGGATTATTGTCAAAACCATCTGTTCTGTTTTTGGATGAACCAACTGTTGGTGCCGATGTACAAAGCAAATATGCTATGCTCAAGTATCTCAATATGTTAAATTCAACTGGTACTACAATTATTTATTCTTCTCATCACATGTCGGAAGCAGAAACTTTTTGCCAACGCATTGCATTCATTGATAAAGGTAAACTTGTTGCTTGCGATTATATTAATAATCTGATTGATGATTATAAAGCCCCCGATTTAAAATCGTTATTCATTAAACTAACTTGTGAAAGTAGTTTCGTTTAATATTATGTATAGATTAATTGCATCAGTAAAAAAAGAAATACTTTTATTATTTAGCGACAAGGTTGGTTTAATTTTTATGTTTTTAATGCCAGTCGTTTTGGTCTTAATTATATCAATTATCCAAAACAGTGCTTTCCGAAAAATTAATGAAAATCATATTACTTTGTTAGTTGTTAATAAAGACTTTTCTAGCGAATCCTTGCAATTAATTGAACTTTTTAAAAAATCGGGTATGTTTTTAGTAGAAGAAGATAATAACATTGAACCCGAAAATATTAAGCATACTTTAATAAGTAAGAACAAACAAGTTGCATTGTTTATACCCTTTGACTTTTCATTGAAATTACGTGAAAAATCAGAGTACATAAGCGATATGATGCTGGCTGATTTTAATTTAAATGATTCTGCTAAAATACTTGATACAAATTTAGATATTTCATCAAATATAAAGTTATACCATGACCCCATTCTGCAAGATGCCTATTGTCAATCAATTATAAGTGTAATTAAATCTTATGTTCAAATAATTGAAAGCTCTTTACTGCTTGAGGTTATGTACGAGCAGCTTGGCTTTAACCAAAAACCCCATAATGTTGTTAAGGCAATGGAAGTTAGCAGTGTAAATATATTGCAGGTTCCTGCTTCTGAAGTAAATATTACACCTAACGCAACACAGCACAATATACCTGCCTGGACCATTTTTGCTATGTTTTTTGTTGTTGTTTCACTTGGTAATAATATTGTAAAAGAACGATTAAATAGTAGTTTTTTAAGATTAAAAACTATGCCCGTTAGTTTTGTTATGATTTTAGGCAGTAAAATGATAGTTTACCTTACTGTAACATTATTGCAAATTTTAGTAATATTTTCTATTGGAGCATTTGTTTTTCCTTACATTAATTTGCCTAAGTTGATTATTCCTTTTAATATTCCTGTGTTGTTTATTGTTTGTTTATTTACGGCATTGTCGGCGGTGAATTACGCTATTATGATAGGAACTCTTGCTAAAACTCAAGAGCAGGCAAATGGAATTGGTGCGGCTTCAGTTATTATTTTTGCTGCCTTGGGCGGAATTATTGTCCCCATATTTGTTATGCCAGTTATCTTGCAATATATTAGTTATTTTTCACCTCTTCGCTGGTGCCTTGAAGGTTTTTATTTCCTGTTTTTAAGAGGAGGCGATATGTACCAGTTGTTCCTGATTATTTTACCACAAATTATTTTTATAATAATATGTCAAATTATTACATACATTCAATTGAAAGTTGAAAAAATTATGTAATACATTAATAATTTTTTAATATGAAGAACTCTTTTATTACATAAAATTTTGTTGTTTTTTTACAATTAACAAAATATTACTAAGGTTCAAATATACGGTTTTTAAAATTAAGTTTTCGTAGCACTTTAGTTGGCAACCCAACATTAAATTATCATAGGTTTGGAAATTCAAATAGATATCATCTAACCTTGTCAAGGGAAGCATTCCTACGGAATGCTATATTGGACGTTGTACTGCGTTTTCTACCGAGCTATACATTCCTAACGGAATGTTTTGAAAATGGTATCATTTTAAAATCCGATAAAAAATGATTTTAAAATATTCAACGACATATCTAAATTCTTAAATTTCTTGTAGTTATAACGAAATCTTTTAGTTAAATCAAAAAACTGAGGTCAGTTATTCTGAGTTTGAACCAGTCTGTTACAACTATTTATTTAAAAAATTATATATCTGTCAATAGCCTGTATTACATTCAGATATAAGATGAGCAGAATAATATTATTGCAAAAAAGAAGTTAATTATTCAATAAATTTATATTTTGTAATCAATTAATCAGAGTTTTTATATTTATAACTTTAATATCTTTATCAAAAATTTTTCTCTGATTTATTGATGAAATTAAATTTAAAAGAATTCTTTAAACTTTCTGCAATTTATACAGTTGTAGGAGCTATACCACCTATATTACAAGTTCTTGTTCAACCAATAATAGAAGGTGAAAATAGGCTCAATACAGTTGATTTTTCACATTTAGCTATTGTCGAATCAATAGCATCATTTGCATTTGTTTTTACTCTATTTTCAATGGGAAATGCAATTTCAAGATTTTATTATGATTTTCAGGAAAAATCGCTTGGATATAAAAAGTTGGTTTCGTCAATCTTTTTATCAATATTGTTCAGAGGTATTGTGTTGCTGATTGCTGCATTGTTTTTGAAAAATTATATCGGTAGTTTTTTTAATCAAGAAGAACTAAAGAATTTTACGTCTTATGGATTTGCTGCTATTATAATAGGAATTAATCGTTCAATAATTGCAACTGCTGGTGCTTTATACAGAAATGAACGAAAAGTAAAATTGTTTGTAATAATAAATTTATTATTAACATTTTTAAGAACTGGTTTACAAATAGCTGGAATATTCTTATATGAGATGTCGTTTTTGGGGTATGTCTATGGAACAGTTATAGGAACTTCGTTTACTTCAATCACAATTCTTATAATAAATTTTAAACGCACAGGTATAAAGTATGATTTAAAAATAATGAAAGAAGTTAATTCATTTGCATTCCCTTTGTTTCAGTACAATCTTATAGCTTGGGGGATACTTTATATTGACAGATATTTTTTAGAAGGTATGCCTAATGAATTGGGTATTTACAATGCGGCTATTACTTTTGCAATTGGTATCCAAATAATACTACAAGGGTTAACTAGTGCTGTACAGCCTGAATTATTTAGTTTAATGAAAGAAGGTATAGAAAAACAAAAAGAAGAAATAAAAAAATTAAGTAATATTTTTATGTTACAAGCTCAAGGAGTAACAATATTTTTAATGATTCCTGCAATAGCTTTTTTACTTGTTTTTTATGAAACTGATTTGAGATTGGCATCTAGTTTTATTGCAATTATATTTATGAGACAAATTCTTGTTTCACAATATAATATTTTATCAACTCCTGTTTATTTTCTAAAAAAAACCAAAGTTTTTTTCTACATTAATATTTTTGTTTTAATAATAAATATTTTATTAAATTATTTATTAATTCCTGTTTTATTGATATATGGAGCTATAATTGCATCACTTGTGTCATGTTTTTTACAGGTTGTACTTATGTTTTATATGCAAAAAAAACTAATTGATATTAATTTTAATAAAACGAAAATTCTATTATTTCCGATTTTAATATTAATTTTTGTAATAATAATGCAAGTATTTCAAATTAGTTTTAAATTAAATCCATTATTAGTCGCCATATTAATAAATATATTTTTTGTTATTGGTGTTTATTTTCTATATAAAAGTGAAGTAAAACGACTTTGGGGCAAATACGTGATAAATAAATTTCGATAGAATGAATAATAACTTAAATTTATTTAAAGATATTGAAAATCAACTGGCAGTTGAAAAAAT
This sequence comes from uncultured Bacteroidales bacterium, assembly GCA_964504265.1. Classification (GTDB taxonomy): domain Bacteria; phylum Bacteroidota; class Bacteroidia; order Bacteroidales; family JAKIYJ01; genus JAKIYJ01. The sequence continues at coordinate 9,418 of CAZDEU010000013.1, read as the reverse complement.
TAAATACAACGGTGTATATATTTGGCAATTTTTAAGATTATTATATAGGCAAAAATTTACTTATACTACAATATCAGAAGATAATTCAAATAATAAAAAATTTATATTAAACATAAATTTTTTATTACAAATAATTAAAAAATCTGTAAAAGGCTTTGGTAATTATCATTTAGAAAAAAAATATCTTTTATTTACAAATTTGTCAAACGAAAAAGAAATCGATGGTAAGATTTCTGATAAATTTGGGCATCCAATAATTAAAAACTTTAATAAAGATTTATTGGTTTTTTTAATACCATATAAATTTAAATTTAAAAACACGCCGCAATATTATTATTCAAATTTCATAAGTACTTGGGTTTTATACGTATTATGTTTACCAAGTATTATTTTTAGATTGTTAGTAGGTGTTAAAATTGAAAATGAAGATTTACTCGTCGAAATCGAAAAAAAATTAGATATTAACATTAATTATAAGTTTAAAACAATATTGTTTATTGCTTTTTACAACAAATTATTAAAATACTTTAGAAAAAATAAAAAAATCAAAGCTGTTTTTATCGAATGTTATATGGGGTTAATGCATCAGTCTGCAATTATGGCTGCTAAAAAATGCGGAATAAAAACCATTGAAATTCAACACGGTATAATTAGCAAAGCTCATACTGCATATATTGTTCCCCAAAAAATTTCAAGAGACACTTTCCCTGATTATTTCTTTGCTTTTGGGAAATATGTTAAGAATATATTAAATGATTCTTTTATAAATAACGAACATATAATTCCTGTTGGTAATTATTACCTTGAATATCTTCGTAATAATAAAGAATTATTAAAAGGTCCTAAAATCTATTGTAATAAGTTAAGAGACTCCTATGAAAAAATTATTGCTGTAACAAGCCAATCCCCTATTGAAAATGAATTGATTGATTTTATTAATAAAGCTGCTGATAAATTGCATAGTACTGCAATTATATTTATTCCCAGAATATATAATAAAAAATACTGTGATATTAATTTTCATAAAAATATTTTTATTCATGAAGAGTATGGTTTCTATGAATTAGTCAGTTTTTGTGATATACATTCTACTGTTTATTCTACTTGTGCTTTAGAAGCTCCATTTTTGGGTATACCTAATATTTTTATAAATATTAATAATCTTAGCAAATACCATTTTTTAGAAATTTTTAACAATAATTTTATCTACAACTATTGCGATGATGTCGATAGTTTTGTTAATTTAGTCAATAATTGGAAAGCATTACCAACTGAAGAGGTTATAAATTTAAGTTCTGAATTGTATGAATCAAACAGTGAAGAAAAGATTATGAAAGCAATTGAAAATATTTTATAGAATTAAGACAACTTCTCTTCCAAAGCTGCTACAATACGCCTTGCAGTTAGCCCATCCCATAATTCAGGTATTTTGCCGGTTTTCCAACTGCCTTTCATAATGCTTTCAGCTAAGTCTATAATCAAACCAGTATCATTACCTGCAAGTTCGTTAGTCCCTTCAATTACTGTTATAGGACGTTCAGTATTTTCACGCAAGGTTATACATGGTATGCCGTAAACAGTTGTTTCTTCCTGTATACCACCACTGTCGGTAATTACAAATTTTGAATTGGACACTAATTTACCAAAGTCAAAATATCCGAGAGGTTCAGTTATAATGATGTTTTTCAGTGAATTCATATATTCATAAAGTCCAAATTCATTTAACATTTTACGGGTACGTGGGTGTACAGGAAAAACAATTTTAATTTTATTCTGAATATGCGCTATAGCTGAAATAATATTTCTAATTCTCTCTGACTTATCTACATTTAACGATAAGTGCATTGTCATTGTAACATAATTTTTAGGTTCTAAGCCGAGAGTATTAAGAATATGCGATGCTTCAATTCTCGATTTTGATTTTTTTAGAGTGTCAATCATAATATTACCTACAAGCCTGATATTTTCTTCGCTATGACCTTCGTTTAATAGATTATCGTACGCATCTTGCGAAGGTGGAAGTAATAAATTGGCTACTGAATCTGTAACAACCCTGCTAATTTCTTCGGGCATTGATTTGTCGAAACTGCGTATACCAGCTTCAACATGAACAACTTTAATGTTCTTTAGGGCAGCGGCAAGGCTACAGGCTAAAGTACTGTTAACGCTACCAACAACTAATACAGCATCGGGTTTAAGAGCATCACAAACTTGATTAAAACGTTCCATAATTTTAGAAATTTGCTCAACGTGCGAATCGGCTGTAATACCAAGATATATATCAGGTTGAGGTATAGCAAGTTCACGAAAAAACGAGCCAGACATACGGTCGTCGTAGTGCTGACCTGTATGCAAAAGTATTGGTTCAATAAATGGAGTTCCCTTCATTGCTTCAAGAATGGGAGCTATTTTCATTAAATTAGGTCTTACGCCTACTACATTTATTATTTTCATTTCTATTAATTGCTCTTTTAAATAATATTAACAAGTTGATATTTCATCTAATAAATTTGCTAATTTATTTGTTAAATTAAGTCTTGAATATTTGTTTGTTTTAGAATTTAAATTAGTAAAATTACCTTTTTTAAAATTATTAAACAATTCACATAAAACTTGTTTCATTTTTTGCTTATCATCAAAATTAACAACTTGTCCAGCATTACATTCATTAATTATTTTTGCACTATCGCCATCTTCAGGACCTATACACAAAATTGGTCGTTGCGTTGCAAGATATTCAAATAATTTACCTGGTGCTATTCCATTAGAGTTAGGTGTATTATTAATTAACAGCAATAACACAGCAGCCGAAAATTCATGTTCAACAGCCTCATTATGAGAAAGATAACTAATTTTTTTAGTAAAATTTTCTAAGCCGGCTTTTTTTATATTTTCAGTAACGCTAATATCAACTTTCCCAACTAGTTCAATTTGCAGATTTTTAGCAAATTCTTGGTTTTCAACAACCAATTCAGCTAGACTTTGCCAAAGAACAATAGGGTTACGATCTTTATTAATAGCACCTATATGACTTAGGCGAAAAATATCAGGTTTTATATTTTTGTCGTTAATAAAATCTTGTTCATCATATCCGTTAGTAATTATATCTATTTCTCTGTTGCATAGTTTTTTCATATCATTAGCACAATTATAGCTTACTGTTACTACTTTTGTTGCAGTTGTAAGCACTTCCTTTTCCATTTTATGGTGAATTTTGTCAGCTATTGATGTGAGCATAAGCTGATCATAAAAATCAATACTTGTCCATGGGTCTCTGAAATCGGCAAGCCAAGGAATTTTAGTATGTTTATGAATTTTTAATGCTATTCGATGTAATGAATGAGGAGGTCCTGAAGAAACAATAACATCAATTTTATTTTCAGACAAATATTTTTTAAGAAATTTAATTGAAGGTTTTATCCAAAACATACGGGCATCGGGAATAAAAAAATTGCCTCTTAGCCATACTGCTATTTTTTCAGTTAGTTTAGGTTTTTTAGTTTCGCTCAAAAAACCTGCATTTACTTTTACATCCTTTTTTACCCCAATAAATTTTTTATACAAATTATATGGTTCCCAAACATTAGTTTTCAAAATAGTTAAATTTTTAGGAACATCTTTACATAGAGAATCGTCATTTGCAGAAACTTCAGGGTTAGAAGGAGTGTATATAATTGGTTCCCAACCAAAATCTCTGAGAAATTTAACAAACTTTAACCAACGATGCACGCCTGCACCACCGCTGGGTGGCCAATAATAAGTTATTATCAGTACTTTCTTAGCCATTTTTACGTTTTCTGTAAAAATTGTATGCTAAAGCACCAAATATTACGACATAAAGAAGAATTGAACCTGCAAATGAAATTTTTTCGCCAGTGTAAAAAAGTTTAGGTTCAAATTTAAATACTATCTGTTTAGCACCCGATGGAACAAGCATTCCTCTTAAAATATAATTAGTTCTGAAATGTGGCATCAATTTGCCATCAACGTAAGCATTCCAGCCTTTTTCGTAATAAATTTCTGAAAAAATAGCTATTTGGGGTTGATTCAAATTTTCGACGCTGTATTCGAGATGGTTGGCTTTATATGAAATTAATTTAATTTTTGCCAAAGAATCAGTTTCGCCTTTAAAACCTGCAAATAAATCAATATATCTCTTATCAACAACTGCAATATTAGCATTGTTAATTGCCGAAAGTTCAATAATTTCTTCATCAGCATTAGGCACAATTTTCACATTATCAACAAACCATGCACTTCCATAAGAATGTCTGTTTTGAAGAGGAGGAGCATCTCTGTTGTAAATAATATATTTAGTATTAAGCATATTAATACCATGCAATTCCGATAACACAGCATTTATTGATGAGTCAGTTGGTTTATTGCTCAAAACAGAATGAAATTTTTGCATTTCAGGAGTAAGAACATACTCTATAAATTCCTGATATCGTTTTAATTTGGCACCGTGATAACCTCCAATTGATTTATGATAATAAGAAGTGCTGGCATCATTAAAAGTATTAACAGCCATATTATAAACTCTATAATTAGGCTCTTTGTCAGTCAAAATAGCTTTATCGGCTGTGCTCATGGGAAAAGGTTTTTCCATAAAAGTTTTCTTTACGAAATTATCTTCGTTAAGATATCTTTTAGCAACTGGCATCAAATCGGCTACAAACAAAATAGGTAAAACGATAAGAAAAACAGTTTTGGGAAATTTAAAATTTGAATATATATAAATAAGAACAGCACCTATAATAATGAATAGAAAACTTCTCATTGCATCAGCTTTAAAAATTACAACTCTTGCATTTTGAATAGCATCAATAAATTCATTATAACCTTGTCCTGAGAGGCTCGCAAACTGTTCTAATTCTGCATCGCTAAAAAAAGTAAAAAAAGTTGTAGGCAAAAGCCAGAATAAAATAGATAAACCAGCAGTTATTGCCAACGAAGTGTAAAACCATTTTATTTTTTGTTTAATTATTGAAGGTTCTAAAAATATTTTTTTGAGAGTTAGTATAGCTAAAATTGGAATACATAACTCGGCTATAACAAGTATCATCGAAACAGCTCTGAATTTATTATAACCAGGGACAAAATCCATAAAAAAGTCGGTCAATCCCATAAAATTTCTGCCCCAAGCAAGCAAAATAGACATTAATGTAGCAAAAAGGAGAAACCATTTATATTTTCCGTTAATTATAAATAAACCGAGTACAAATAAAAAAACCACAAACGCACCAACATAAACAGGACCCGAAGTAAAAGGCTGCTCGCCCCAGTAATGACTAATTTGGCTTTCAGCAATGGCTTTTCTAAAAGCTGGTTCAGTAACCTGCATAGCTGTTTTATTATTTGCTAATGGTTCGCTAACGCCACCTTTAATATTTGGTATCATAAGCGAAAAAGTTTCAGCTTTGCCGTAACTCCACTGTGTAGCATAATCTTTATCAAGACCGCTTGTTTTATTATCTTTATCAAAAGTAAGCTCTGATTTTCCCCGTGTAGTATATTTTGAATAATCGTAAGTAATAAGCAAATTATTAATATTGGGTAATACTGCTAATATTGCAGCAATAGCCAAAACACCTAAGGCTTTCAAATACGATTTAATATTCTTTTCAATAATGGCATAAACTGCCTCTACAATTAACAATACAATTATTGTAAGAAAAAGATAATATGTTATTTGTAAATGGTTGGCGCTTATCTCAAGTGAAACGAAAAGAGCAGTAAGTAATCCGCCTATGATATATTTTTCCTTTAAACATAAAATTATACCTGCCAAAACAGGTGCCATATATGCCAAAGCATGCAATTTTGAATTATGCCCCGCTTCCATTATAATAATAAAGTATGAAGAAAAAGCATATACAATTGAACCTGCAATAGCTAACCAAGGATTAACATTCAATATAAGTAATAAAATAAAAAAACCTAAAAACAATAAAAAAAGATTACCGACAGGGTGAGGTAACCCCAACTGTAAAACTTTGTCAATTTTGCTTATTAAATTTCCTTTATAAACCACTGAGGTTTGATAAGAAGGCATTCCTCCAAACATTGAATTTGACCATAAGGGTTCTTCGCCATATTGAGCTCTGTGGTCGCGGATTTCTTTTGCCATTCCTTTGTGATTGACTACGTCGCTTTGTCGAATTGCTTTACCTTCAAATATTGGTTTAAGAAAAATTATTGACATTAAAACAAATACAATTACCGCAATCATATAAGGTAAGTACTTTTGTAATATTTTATTAGTCATGGCATTTTTTTTTAAATTTATGGCAAATTTAATAAAACTATTATTTATATTCAATCTTTTTTCTCCTCAAAATCAACATATTCTCCAATATCATCATATTTATCTTTATTTTCATTTGATTCAGAATAATCAATGCTAATTTTGCCCTCTTTAGTATTTTTTTGTTGATTAATGTTAGGATTTTGCTTATAAAAATTTTTTTCAAATTTTTTCATATATTTTTTTATAAGCCAAGGAAATAGGAACCTGCCGAGTAAGCGGAAAAAAATGTACACACAAATAATTACTATAAAAACTTCAAGCATTCTATAATTCTTAAACTGCTTATAAATAAAAAAGGAGTCGCTCTTAGGCTCTCCTTCAGGTTTTATAATACATATACATAAAAAATAAACATCAACAAAAGTATCAGTTTATCTTTTATGCAGTTTTTCGTCCGAAACAGTTAATCTTTTTCGTCCTTTAGCTCTGCGTGAAGCAAGTACCCTGCGTCCATTGGCAGTTGCCATTCTTTCTCTAAAACCATGTTTATTTCTTCTTTTACGCTGTGATGGCTGAAATGTCCTTTTCATTTTGGAGTATATATTTTAATTGTAAAACAAATATTTTTTCTTATTTCAAAGCTGCAAAATTAATTTATTTTTTCAAATAAACAAAACTTTACTTATTAAAGTAAAATCTTTTTTAAATTTTATTTAATTTTATACACTTTTTCTAAACAAAACTTAAATGCAAAATTTTCTTAAAAAAATAATTTTTAAAATTTTTGGTCAAAAAATTTATTTAAAAATTTTACATAGATTTTTTTATTTCTTTTATGATTTAAATTTATTAAAGAATAAATCAAGTTTTAAATATCATTATTTTGTAAAAGACTTTTTAAATAAAGGTGATTATGTAATAGATATAGGTGCAAATCTTGGTTATTTTACAAAAATTTTTGCTCGTAAGGTAGGTGATAAAGGTAGGGTTTTTGCTGTTGAACCTGTAAAACCTTTCTATGAAACTTTAAAATGGGGATTAAAAAATTATTCTAATTGCACTTTTTACAATAATGCTTTAGGACTCGATAATAAAAAAATTCAATTATCTACTTCCAAAAAATTTGGTTATCTGCGTACTGGTTTAGCTCATATTTCGGATAATACAGTTAAGGAAGACGAAAATTATACATTTAATTGTAATATGGTTAAAGCCAGCGAATTATTTAATAATATCGAAAAAATTGATTATATTAAATGTGATATTGAAGGCTACGAAATTTATGTTATTCCTGAACTGAAAAATTTAATTGAAAAATTTAAACCTATTTTGCAAATTGAAACATGGAGCGAAAACAGAAAAAAAATATTTGATTTTTTATCTGAAATTGGATATGAAGAGTATCAGCTTTTCGATAAACAATTAATTAAAGGTCATGATAAAACTAAGCCATCCGATTTAATTTACGTTCATAAAAATAAAATTGATAGCATTCCAGATAGTTTTTTTAATAATAATTTATAATTTTTATAAGGTATTATGCTTTATAAAAAACTTAATAAATATTATTGTAAATTCAAATAAAATTCTTATTTTTGCAAAATCAAAATGGTGGATGTAGCTCAGCAGGTTAGAGCATCGGATTGTGGTTCCGAGGGTCGTGGGTTCGAGTCCCATCTTCCACCCCAAATTTTTGTAATATAACTTGTTAACCTCTTCTCTTTTCATTAAATATCCTATACATCAGTTAATCTTATATTGTTTATGCCACTTTTAGAAGAATTTGATAAAACTGGAAATTTTTTATTCCGGTACAGAAGTTATATACCACTTTTTTTATATATTATTGCAACTGCAGCTATAATTATCAGCCCTTACGAATTATTACATTTCAATAATATTTATTGGGCTATGTGCTGTCTTTTTGTGTCTCTTTCTGGATTAATTATAAGAGCTTTAACCATTGGATTTACTCCAGCAGGTACTTCTGGACGAAATACTACCGAAGGACAAATTGCCGAAGCTATAAACACTAAAGGTATGTATTCTATTGTTAGGCATCCTTTATATCTTGGTAATTTTTTGATGTGGTTAGGACTTATTATTTACGTTGCTATACCTTGGTTTATTATTTTAGCTATTGCTTTTTTCTGGCTATATTACGAAAGAATTATATTTGCCGAAGAACAATTTATTAGAAATAAATTTGGCGATAATTTTGTGCAATGGGCAGAAAAAACACCAGCTTTTATACCAAATTTTAATAAATGGCAAAAAGCCGAACTTTCATTTTCTTTCAAAAATGTTTTAAAAAGAGAATACTCTGGTTTTTTTGCTGTTATGATTTCATTTACATGGGTAAACTTTATTAAATATTTTTTTGTTAAAGATTTAATAAATATAGATACATGGTGGGTTATTGGAGGAATAATTGGTTTTGTAATTTATATAATTTTGCGATCTCTTAAAAAATATTCTTCAATATTAAGCGTTGAAGGTAGATAAGCATTTTTTTACTTAGATAATTCTTAGATAAAGTAAAACTTTGATAGTACTATTTATTAATATTCCAATCAATTGTGAAACAGCAAAATAATGGATATGCAAAAGTTAAAAATTCAGGCTTAAGAAGGCTTGTTGTTATTAATAAGTACTACCTCAAAACGGGCTTTTATCCCTTCCTTAAAAAAATTATTATTAAAGGTAGTATTTTATTAGTGATTTTTGCTGCTTTGCTTTTTTTGCTTGAGTATTTTTTCCTTGATTTTAATCTTTTATTAGCCAATCTTATAAATAATTACAAGCCTTGGTTTATTGTTTCTACATTTTTTGTGTCTGAATCGTTCTTGGGTATTTTACCTCCCGAAATATTTATTGCTTGGTGCGCCAAAATGGATTATCCATGGCTTACATTGTTTTTAATTGCCAGTATGTCGTATTTAGGTGGCTGTTTGTCTTTTTATATCGGTAAAGCATTAAGACGAATTAAAAAGATTAATATGTATCTTGAAAACACAGCGGGCGACAATATCAAAAATATTCGTAAATGGGGCGGACTGTTTATAATGACTGCTGCTTTAATGCCTATACCTTTTTCAATTATTAGTATGTTATCGGGTGTTATTAATTATAAATTCAGCAATTATTGCTATTGGGCTTTGTTCAGGT
>CAZDEU010000012.1:19698-32985 GCA_964504265.1 uncultured Bacteroidales bacterium | reverse complement strand
CTTTTAACTTTACAAACTTTATAAACTTTATAACTTCATAAACTACCATAGTACCTCAAAATAATTTTTAACCAGTTTATAAAGGAGTTGAAAGTTTGCAATATTATTTTTAAGAAAGATTATTGCTTAACAACATTTTTAAGCAATTCAAGATTAGCAGGAGCTTCAATAAACTTTTTATTAATATCCATTACAATATAAGTTGGAGTAGCAAAAATTGAATATTTAGAAGGAGCCTGTCCTTCCCAACTTTGAAAATCACAAACATTTATCCAAGTCAAATTATTTTCCTTAATAAAAGTTTTCCATTCATTTTCGTCTTCGTCTAAAGAAACTGCAAATATCTCTAAAGGTTTTATCATATTATTGCCTTCATTATAATTTTTTGATAAATTATACTGCTTATACCAATTAAAAATTTCGGGAATATCTTTTGTACAATGGGAACATTTAGTTGACCAGAAAACAAGAACAATAAATTCAGCTTTAACATCGTGGAGCGATACCATATTTTTATTTGTATCAGTAACAAAAACATTTGGCAATACAGTACCTTTTACAAGCAATTTCTTTTGAGCTATACGTTTTTTAACTCTGCTAATAACAGGTGTATCATAATCATCGCATGATTCTTCAATAATATGATTTTCGTAAACATGAGCTATTATATCTTCAAACCCAATTTGTTCCATACCTTCTATAATAAAATCAAGTATAAAAGTATTTAATGCAGGATAATTTTTAGTTTTATTTAATAAAGTATCGCAAATATACTTATACTTGGTTTGTATCACATCTCTGGAGTCGGTTGGCAAAATCTGAAGTCCGAAATAATTAACAATCATATCGTTAATTGACGGGAAGTATAAAATAGTTGTATCCGAAAGGTCTAATCCTTTAAAATAATTATCGGTCATAAACTTTTTTCTTATATCAATATCAGCACCTAGTTCAGGTTGTAAACCTTCTCTCCATTCAAATTTAATATACTTAGTAACAAACATATCGGGCTTAGACTTTTTCAAATTATCTACAAATTTGTTTAGTTTATTATATCTTATTTTATATTCAGCGAGGATATTTTTATAGAAATCATCATTTTCGGGAAAAGAAAAAGAAAGGTCAGCAATATTGCCAAAGTCTTTTTGCAGTTTAAAATACTTATTTAAAATTTCATTTTCATTTGATTGCTTAAATTCAATAAATTCGCCATCATAATCGGGGAAAACAATTGTAATATTTTCATTATTAAAAATGAATAAAAATTCTTTACTTAATTCTTGTATGAGTTTAATTTTATAAAAACCTATTTGAGCTTTTTCAGGGAAACTCCATTGAGCATTTCCATTGTCGTCAGTAGTAATAAGTTCAACTGGCGATGCTACACCTTTATAATATGACAAAATTTCAAAATCGTGATTAGGAAAATGTTGGGCTATTAAAGTCAATTTAAAATTATTTTGCCCACTAAGATTCAACCCAAAGCAAAACAAAAAAGTAAAAAATACTGAAACTAATTTAAAAATTAAGATATGGCGTTTTAACATATTGTATAAAAGTTTATTTTGAAGCCAAAGATAAGTAATATTTAAAAATAATGCTCAAAAGATTTTATATCTATTATATAGCAAAAAGAAAAATATTTTGTAAATTTGGCGTTCATTGTAAAATAAAAACAATAAAAACTTAGATAATGGCACATATTAAATTAAATCTAACTATAATAATTTTATCGTTAATAATAATAACTTCATCGTGTATTCCTGCACGTCAGTTTGAAGAAGAAAAAAACAGGCGTGAAAAATGTGAAACTGAGGCAAAAGATTTAAAAAATCAGAATCAGGATTTACAAACACAAGTAACTGAACTGACATCAAGAAACAATGAAATTCAAAAAAGGCTGTTGGCATTGGAAAAAGACACCAGTATAACTGGAGTATCACTTCGCAATATGTCGAGGCAATATGATAAAATTAATTCACTTAATCAAGAACTTATAGCACAATTAGAAAAGCTAAAAGCAGGCAACATAGAGGAAACTAAGAAAATATCGGGGCAATTACAGCTTACACAAGAAGAACTGTTAAAAAAAGAAGAAGCTCTAAAAAAATTAGAATCAGAACTTGCATTAAAAAAATCGAATCTTGACCGTTTAAGTGATGAATTAACATTAGCTCAAGCTGATTTAAAAAAGAAAGAAGTTAAATTAGATGAGTTGCAATCAATTTTAAATCGCAAGGATTCAGTAGTTAATTCTTTGAAAAACAAAGTCAGCTCAGCTTTATATGGTTTTGAGAACAAAGGGCTTACAGTTGATATTAAAAACGGGAAAGTATATGTATCACTCGAAAACACCTTATTGTTTGCAAGTGGCAAGTGGAATGTTGACCCTAAAGGTGTTGAAGCATTAAAAAATCTTGCAGGTGTTTTAGAAACTAATACAGATATTAATGTGTTAGTAGAGGGTCACACCGATAATGTTCCATACAGAGGTGGCGGTGATATAAAAGACAATTGGGATTTAAGCGTTAAAAGAGCCACATCAATTGTTAAGATACTAGTAGAAAACAGCGAAATTGACCCCAAACGTCTTACAGCAGCGGGCAAAAGCGAATATATACCAATAGAACCTGGTAATACACCCGAAGCCCGTGCTAAAAACCGCAGAACCGAAATAATTCTTACTCCTAAGCTTGATGAATTGTTTCAAATACTTGAAACTAATTAGAATTTGTTGATAAAGATCAAACTAATAACTTTATAAATAAACACTTACTGATTGTCAACCGAATAAATCTGCAAAGATCTCTTCAATTTTATTTACTGCTTTAATTTTGATTTGTAATGTGTTAGTATCAAAATTTTTGAAATTATACTGGGAAATATAAATTATTGAAAAGCCTAATTTTTCAGCTTCGGTAATTCTTTGTTCAATTTTTTGCACGGGACGAATTTCGCCAGAAAGCCCTACTTCGGCGGCAAAGCATACTTTTTTGTCGATAGGCATATCCTGATTTGATGAAAGCACTGCACTAACCACAGCCAAATCAATTGCAGGATCATCAACTCTTATTCCACCTGCTATATTAACAAAAACGTCTTTAGTACCAAGTTTAAAACCACATCTTTTTTCGAGCACAGCAAGTAACATAGATAAACGCCTGATGTCGAAGCCAGTGGTTGACCTTTGCGGTGTACCATAAACAGCGGTGCTAACCAAAGCCTGTGTTTCAATCAGCATTGGTCGCATACCTTCTAAAGTTGCAGCAATAGTAATACCTGAAAAATCATCATCTCTTTGACTAATAAGTATTTCGGAAGGATTGCTTACCTCTCTGAGACCAGCGTTGTACATTTCAAAAATACCAATTTCAGAAGTTGAACCAAATCTGTTTTTAGATGCTCGAATAATTCTGTAACCATAATGCCTATCACCTTCAAATTGAAGTACAGTATCCACAATATGTTCCAAGATTTTTGGGCCTGCAATGGAGCCATCCTTAGTAATATGTCCTATAAGGAATACAGGAACACCTGTTTGTTTTGTAAACCTCTGAAATTCGGAAGTACATTCTCTTATCTGGCTAATGCTTCCGGCCGAAGAATCAATAACATTAGTTTGCAAAGTTTGGACAGAATCAATTATTACTATATCTGGCTTAATTTCTTCGATATATTTAAAAATATTATCGGTAGACGTTTCAGTTAAAATATAACAACTTTCGCTTTCAATACCAATTCTGCCAGCTCTTAACCTAAGTTGCTTTTCACTTTCTTCGCCAGAGACGTATAAAATTTTTTGATTTTTGATTTTAAGTGAAATTTGTAGCATAAGAGTAGATTTTCCGATGCCTGGCTCACCTCCAATTAAAATTAATGAACCTGGAACAAGTCCACCACCAAGAACTCTATTCATTTCGCTGCTACCGGTATTTATTCTTGGTTCGCTGCTATAATCTATTTCCTGTATTAACTTAGGAGAATTACTATAAGAATATGAGTTTGTAATATTATATTTTGTAGTAGTTTCATTTTTAATAATCTCTTCAACATAGGTATTCCACTCGCCACACGAGGGACATTTACCAATCCACTTAGGCGATTGTGCTCCGCAATTAGAACAAAAAAAAGCTGATTTTATCTTTGTTTTTGACACAATTATTTAATATTTTTGAAAAAAAAAATATACAAACTACAAAGTTGAATATACTCCGAAAAATAACAAAACAAAAAATAGTAATAGATTCGTATATTAAACAAGGGGATGCATCCCCTTGTTTATATAATTTATCAGAGTTATATTAAAAATTTTCTCAAATAGACAACTTTTTGGGGCAGGCTCAAAGTTTATAAATTTAAACGATGCTAAAATTAATAATTATAAATAATTTAATTTTATTGAACTACTAACAAGGCTTATAAGTTTATATGAAAAAAATATAAGCTTTAGTGAAATCAGGTTTTTTGTCTGGTGAACTCTCTGAATAAACGCCCTACCTCTTTATTAACAATAAAAAGCTGGTCTTTTTCTAAATTAACAATATACCATTCACCGTTATAATAATCAACATTACCATCTTTAAAGCCAGAGACATCAATTCTGCGTCTGTTCTTTTTTAATTCCAAGTCAATTTTCCAACTACCCACTTCAATTGTATCCATGTAATCTCTAGGCATTCCGTTATAAAAATTTCTAATTATTACAAGAGAGTTGTCAGGTTTAAAAATCCACCTTTCTTTATCAATGGTTTTGAGATTACCAACAGGAACCATATCCCAAACACCTTCAACTTTATGAGCTACACGATCTTTATTGCAAGATGCAAAAAGAAAACTTATAACTATTACTGATGCTAATAGCATCAATGTTTTTATACTTTTTACCATAATTCAAATGAATTAATCATTTATTGCCCCAAATATATAAAAAAAATCATTTAATTATTACTTTTTTGAAAATATTTTTAAAAATAAATGTAAAGATACACAAAAAAGTAAGCAAAATTAAAAAATTATTCTCTAATTTTATCAATAATATTAGAACTGCTGTAGCCTTCAACAAGGTCGATGCAAACAACCTTACCACCGTAGGAAGTAACAAAATCGTAACCGGCAATATTTTCGGGTTTATAATCGGCACCCTTAACTAAAATATCGGGTTTTATAAATTTAATTAAATTAGCGGGAGTATCATCGTCAAAAACAATAACAGCCGAAACAAAACTAAGAGAAGCAAGAATGTTTTGACGAGTAAGCTGATCATTAAGCGGGCGTGCTGTTCCTTTTAATCTTTTAACGGAATTGTCGGAATTAAGCCCAATAATAAGTTCATTACCTAAGTCGGCTGCTTGTGCTAAATAAGAAATATGCCCAAGATGAATAATGTCGAAACAGCCATTAGTAAAAACAATTGTTCTGTTTTTAAATCGCCAGTAAGCTAAGAGTCTTTGAATATTTTCGGCTGTAAATATTTTTTTATTTATTATATCAAGATACGACATTTTTAATAGTTTTTTTATTTATTAACGGAAGAACAATTAACGCCAAAACACCTAAAATAATAATAGTAATAGTCTGAGCTGACCAAGCCAACCAACCAAAGGCATAACCGTGTACAGAGGCTATTCCATATAAAACGAGAGTTTCGGCAGATATAACAGGATAAATTCCAATGCCCCCCTGTACAAGCATAATGCCAATAGTACCAAAAACCAAAACCGAAAATGGTGCAAAAGCATTAAGACCTGCGGTTTCGTCCATTGCAAATATACAAACATATACTGTTAAGAAGTAAGAAAGCCAAAGTAAAAAAGTATAGAAAAAAAACATAAAGGGTTTTTTAATTTGGCTAAGCGATTTAAGCCCGTTCCAAAATCCTATGAACACTTCCTTGATTTTTAAGAATACTTTATTTTTTGAAAATCTTTTGTTTAATAGATAAATAATTAATACTAAGAATATTAAAATTCCTACTAATACAAATATTAAAATTCTATCGTTTAAAATATTAAATTTTTCGAGCATTGGGCTGTAAATTTTATCGTAAACGTAAGCTTTAATTTGTTGAAATTGTATTAATATATTGATTAAAAACAAAATAACAAAAGTTAACAGGTCAAAAGCCCTTTCGGCAATAACAGTACCGAGTGAATTTGAAAACGGTATATTTTCGTATTTTTTCAATATACCACATCTGGTAACTTCACCAAGACGGGGCAATGCCAGATTTGCCAGATAGGCAATCATTACAGCATTAAAAGTATTTGGTAAGCCAGGTTTGTATCCCATGGGCTCAAATAAGAGCCTCCAACGCAGTGTTCGGAATATATGGCTTGATAATCCGATAATTACTGACACAGCAACTAAAAAATAATTAGCATTGCGTAATGATGAAACAATGCTACTTTTATCTTCAGTTGATAAATCTTTTACAAAAAACCATATAAAAAAAACTCCTATTCCTAAGAAAAAAGCAATTTTAAAAAAATTTAGAAGAATTTTCTTCATCAATATTTCCTATTTTCTTAATTTATTACCGTCTATAGGAAAAATTATAGAAGGGACAAATTTTTTGGCTTTTTCAAAATCCATAGTAGCATAAGAAATAATAATAAGCATATCACCAGGCAATGCCTTACGAGCAGCAGGTCCATTCATGCCTATTGTTCCGCTACCTCTGCCTCCTTTAATTACGTAAGTTTCAATTCTTTCTCCATTATTTATATTAAGTACCTGTACTTTTTCGTTTTCAATCAGATTGGCAGCATCCATTAAGTCCTCATCAATTGTAATACTACCAATATATGAAATATCGGAATGAGTAACTTTAACATGATGAATTTTTGATTTTAAAACTTCAATTTTCATTAGCTTTCAGTTAAATTAAAATTAGTTTTTGAGTTAATTTTTTTTAAAAAATTAGAATAAAAAAGAGCATCTAATAATTGACAAAATTACAAAAAAGTATAGTAACAAAAAATAATAACATCAATCGGTCAAAGCCATATTATCAATAAGCCTCACATTACCTAGATAAGCTGCAATGAAACATCTAAATAATTCAGGATTTGAAATTTTATCATCAACAGCTACAAGACTGTCTTTATGAGCTATTTCAACATATTCGATTCTAAATAATGGATTAGAATTAATTTTTTGAGTAATAATTTCTTTTAATTCAGAAGCAGAAAATTTTTTAATATTTTCTTTAACAAAAATTAATGAATTGTAAATTAAAGATGCTACTTTACGCTGTTCACTGTTAAGCAAAATATTTCTGGAGCTCATTGCCAAACCATCAGTTTCTCTTACAGTTTTACATGAACATATATTTACGTTCAATTTTAATTTATCAGTAATGTATTTAATTATAGTTAATTGTTGATAATCTTTTTCGCCAAAATAAGCATTACAAGCACCAACAATATTAAATAATCTATTAACAACCGTAACTACCCCATTAAAATGACCTTGCCTAAATTTACCTTCCATTACTTTGTCGAGTCCTTTTAAGTCAAATTTTTCATTTGCGATTTCGGGATAAATTTCTTTTTCGGAGGGAACAAATAATATATCACAACCTAATGCGTTAAGTTTAGCAATATCATCATCTAAAGTTCTCGGATATTTCTGAAAATCATTTTTATTATTAAACTGAATAGGATTAACAAATATGCTACATATTACAATATTATTTTCAGAAGCAGCTTTTTCTATCAACGCTAAATGTCCTTTATGCAAACAACCCATAGTAGGAACAAAGCCAATAGTATTATTCTCACTTCGTAATGTGTTTACATAATTTTGTAAATCAGTTTTTAAACTAAAAATTTTCATTCTTTATTAACATTAAAAAAACAATCGGCAAAGCTAATATGAAAATTTGATTAAGTGCTAAATTTTTTGTACCTTTGCATTTAAATATTATAAAATATTTGTTTATTAAGATGAAACCCACTAATATCAATAAGTTTAGCTTATTTTTTTTATTACTCAATGTGAGTTTTAATTTTTTTGCACCGAAACAATTTCAAACTGTGATAAAATATGCTTTTACAGCATTATTGAATCCAATAATTTCAATATAAAAACATATTTTAATGTGTACACAGTTATAATTTTTAATAAAATAATAAACACATGAAAAAAGCAAAAGTTTTATTCGTCAGCCAAGAAATTACTCCTTACTTAGACGAGAGTTACATTGGATGTATTGGCAGGCAATTGCCACAAGGCATTCAAGAAAAAGGTAACGAAATCAGAACATTTATGCCTCGTTTTGGTTGTATTAATGAAAGAAGAAATCAGCTTCACGAAGTTATTAGACTTTCGGGAATGAATATCATTATTGATGATACTGACCACCCGTTGATTATTAAAGTTGCTTCAATTCAATCGGCAAGAATGCAAATATATTTTATTGATAACGAAGATTATTTTCAAAGAAAATTTGTATTTAAAGATAAAAACAATGTTTTTTTCAAAGACAACGACGAAAGAGCAATGTTTTTCGCTAAAGGTGTTATTGAAACCGTTAAAAAATTAGGATGGAACCCCGATATAGTTCACTGCCACGGTTGGATGTCTTCGCTTATACCATTATATTTAAAAACATTATATAAAGATAATCCTACTTTTAACGATGCCAAAATTATTTATTCATTATATAATGACGATTTTTCGGAAAACTTTAGCAATAAGTTTTATGATAAAATAAAATCAGATGGTATAGAAAATGAATTATTAAATCATTACAAAAAACCAAATTTTGAGAATATATCAAAAGCCGCTGTAGATTTTTCGGATGGTGTTATAATTGGCGCCGAAGATGTTAATTCAAATTTAATTAAATATGCTCATCAATCGGGTAAACCAACACTTGATTACCAGTCGCCTGAAACTTACATAGACGCTTTTTCTGAATTTTATGATGATGTGTTTGTTAACGACAGTGTCCTTTCTGAATAAATAATAAAATCATATAAAATATTTAATCTTTTTAAATTGAATACAAAAACTAAGCAAACTCTAAAAAATTATTTTTTTATTGTTATTTTGTTCATATTTACTTTACAATCTTGTACCGAACCTAAAGATGTTGGTATGGATGTACAGCCTCAACAAGATTTACTAAATATTTTATACACCGATACTACTACTGTTATTGCCTTTACTGTTGCCGAAGATTCTGTAATTACTGACGAAATTTTGTATAATTTACTTGGCAACTATAATGACCCAGTTTTTGGTAATGTTTCTGCCAGCTTTTATACTCAAATACGACTTTCTGAAAATAATATAAATTTTGGATCTAATCCGGTTTGCGATTCTATCGTTCTTTCGCTTGTGTATAAAGGATTTTATGGCGATTCGATTAGCCAAGTAACTGTTAAAGTTCATGAACTTCTTAATAGTATATATCTTGATAGCACTTATCATTCAAAAAGAATTACGCCTTATAGTGCTACAAACATTGCACAAAATATCGCGTATGTTCATAATTTAAAAGACAGCGTACTTATTAATGGAGTTAAGTATCCTCCCCAGCTTAGAGTTAAATTAAACAACAGCTTTGGTACCCAGCTTTTAAATGCGGGTGCTGCTAATCTTGAAAATAATACTGCTTTTACACAGTTTATAAAAGGCTTGTACATAACTACTGACAATATTCTAACTAATGGCGGTATATCGTACTTTGATCTGGTTTCATCGTTTTCTCAGCTTACTTTGTATTATCATAATGATGATAAGGATTCGCTAAAGTTTAACTTTGTAATTGATCAATATTGCGCCAGGTATAGTACTTTTGATCATTATAATTTTCAAATCGCCATTGCTCCTTTAAAACAGCAAATAGCAGGCAATTATTCTACTGCCGACAGCATTTTGTTTGTTCAGGCAATGGGTGGGACAAAGGTTTTAGTTAAATTTCCTTATATTAAAGAGTTTATTAAACTCAATCATATTGCAATCAATGAAGCTGTATTAGTTATGACTGTTGATAATTACGATTTGTCAATAGGCGCTTATCCGCCGCCGCCTAAAATGCTGGCAGTTAGAGAAACTACAAGTGGCACTGTTTTATTTTTACCAGATTATTATGAAGGTGAGTCTTTTTATGGCGGTGTATATGATTCTTCTAAAAAGGAATACAGATTTAGAATTACTAAATATTTGCAAGGGCTAATTAATGGAACTTATATTGAAGATAAAGGGCTTAATATTTTGGTTTCGGGAAGCTCTATCAGAAGTAACAGAGTGGTTTTAAAAGGACCTGGCAGAAAATCAAATAAAACTAGATTAATAATTACTTATACAAAAATCCAATAATATATGTGTGGCATAGTTGGTTATATTGGGCCAAGACAAGCTTATCCAATTTTAATAAACGGTTTGCATCGTTTGGAATACAGAGGTTACGACAGCTCGGGCATTGCCTTGCTGCAAAACAAATTGGAACTTTATAAAACTAAAGGTAAAGTATCTGATTTAGAAGAGTTTGTTAAGAATAAGAATTTATCAGGAAATGTTGGTATTGCACATACCAGATGGGCTACACACGGAGAACCCAACGATGCTAATGCTCACCCACATCTCTCTCCTTCGGGGCATATGGCTTTAATTCATAATGGCATTATTGAAAATTATGACAGTCTGAAAAAAGAATTACAGAAAAGAGGACACATTTTTTTAAGTAATACTGATTCAGAGGTTCTTATACATCTTATTGAAGATGTGCTTATTAATGAAAAGGTTACTATTGTTGAAGCCTTACAAATTGCATTAAACCAGGTTATCGGAGCTTATGCAATTGTAGTAATTTCACGCGATAATCCCGATTTGTTGCTTGCTGCTAAAAAAGGAAGTCCTTTAGTTGTAGGTATTGGGAAAGAAGAATTTTTTGTCGCTTCTGATGCTACTCCCATCGTAGAATACACTCGAAATGTCGTTTATCTTAATGATGAGGAAATTGCAATTATTCAGCGTAATCAAGAATTAAGAATTAAAACTATAAAGAATAAGGAAAAAACTCCTTATGTTGAAGAACTTGAGATGAATTTAAGTGCGTTAGAAAAAGATGGCTTTGCACATTTTATGCTTAAAGAAATTTATGAACAACCACGTTCAATACGCGATAGTATGCGGGGTAGGCTAAATGCAGAACAAGCTATTGTTTCGTTAGGTGGAATTATTGATTATGAAAAAAATCTTGTTAAAGCCGAACGTATTGTAATTGTAGCTTGTGGTACTTCGTGGCATGCAGGTTTGGTTGGTGAATACATGATTGAAGAACTTGCAAGAATACCAGTTGAAGTTGAATATGCTTCTGAGTTCAGATATCGTAATCCTGTTATTAAAGAAGGTGATGTTGTTATAGCTATTTCTCAATCGGGTGAAACTGCCGACACCTTAGCTGCGGTTGAACTTGCAAAATCTAAAGGGGCTATTATATTAGGTATATGTAATGTGGTTGGCTCATCAATAGCAAGGGCTACTCATGCAGGTTCTTACACTCATGCAGGTCCCGAAATTGGAGTTGCATCAACAAAAGCTTTTACCGCTCAGGTGGCATTGCTCTCGTTGCTAGCATTAAGGTTAGGTCATGTCAAAGGTACTATTCAGGAATCAAGATATCGCCAGTTACTTCTTGAATTACAAAATATTCCTGATAAGGTTGAGCAAACTCTGAAATCATACAACGACATTAAGAAAATATCAGAAATTTTCAAAGATGCAAGAAATTTTATTTATCTCGGGCGTGGTTATAATTTTCCGGTAGCTCTTGAAGGTGCTTTAAAACTTAAAGAAATTTCATATATTCACGCTGAAGGTTATCCTGCTGCTGAAATGAAACATGGACCTATTGCTCTTATAGATGAAGAAATGCCTGTAGTTGTAATTGCAACTAATAAAGGTACTTACGAAAAAGTTTTGTCAAATATTCAGGAAGTTAAAGCCCGAAAAGGAAAAATTATTGCAATTGTAACTCAAGGCGATGTTGCAGTTAAAGAAACGGCTGACTTTGTCATAGAAATACCTGAAACTGAAGAACTTTTTGTTCCTTTTGTCGCAACTATACCTTTACAAATACTATCTTATCAAATTGCAGTTATAAGGGGTTGTAATGTTGACCAACCCCGAAATCTTGCAAAATCAGTTACTGTAGAATAATTTATTTTTTAAAATTTTCTGCAACAGCATCCCAGTTTATTAATTGCCAAATATCTTTTAAATGGTCGGGTCTGCGATTTTGATAATCAAGGTAATAAGCGTGTTCCCATACATCAAAAGTCAATATAGGTTTTAAGCCTTTTGTCATAGGATTTCCTGCATTGCTTTCCTGAACAATTTCAAGTTTTCCTTCTTTGTTCTTAACCAGCCATGCCCAGCCAGAACCAAAAAGAGTAGCAGCGGCATTAGTAAACTTTTCTTTAAAAGTTTCAAATGAGCCAAAAGCTTCATTAATTGCATTTGCTAAATCACCATTAGGGAAAGAATTACCTGGAGTTTTTAAGCATGACCAGTAAAAGGTATGATTCCAAGTTTGTGCTGCATTATTGAAAACGCCTCCAGAAGATTTTTTAATAATATCCTCTAACGACATATTTTCAAATTCAGTGCCTTCTATTAGCTTGTTCAAATTGTTAACATAAGCCTGATGATGCTTACCATAATGGAATTCTAAAGTACGAGCTGAAATAACAGGCTCTAAAGCATTAATAGCAAAAGGTAATTTTGATAATTCAAATTTCATAGTTTTATTATTTTATTGTTTTTGTAAAGATAATAAATATATTTTTAATTACAACTACATAGATAGGAAAAAATTGATATAAAATATTATTTTGTTTATATTTAAAGTGTTTACATACTAATAACAAATATACTACATATTATCACTAATATGTTTTTTTATCTACACGAAATCTATCTGTATTCCATTTTATAGGATTGTTTATAATATAATTTTGAATTCGTTCAAATTCTGTTTCATTACGAATTATATGTTCATAATACGAGGATTGCCATGCAAAATTGCAATTAATTTTCCGTGCATTTATCGAAACGGCCGATTTAAAACCACGGATAATTGATGCCAAATTTTTGGATTGTGCCCCGAATTTGTTTTTTGTTGTAGAACCACGATGCATCGTGGTTCTACAACCATTTTGCATCGTGGTTCTACAACCATTTTGCATCGTGGTTCTACAACCATTTTGCATCGTGGTTATACCATTTTGCATCGTGGTTATACCATTTTGCATCGTGGTTGTACATTTTGCATTG
>CAZDEU010000012.1:0-19598 GCA_964504265.1 uncultured Bacteroidales bacterium | reverse complement strand
ACCATTTTGCATCGTGGTTATACCATTTTGCATCGTGGTTGTACATTTTGCATTGTATTGGTTTACCCCAATTATCAATATGGCATGAAAATGATTGGGCATTACAACAAATTCGCCGATTGTTAAATTCATATCTGGACGAATTTGTAACGTTTTTAACCATTCATTTTCCGCAATTATACCAATTGCATTTAATTGCATTTTGTGATTTACAATTTCACCAAAAAAATGTTTTCGGTTTTGTGTGCAAATTGTTATAAAATATGCAGCATTCCACCCATAATCCCACGTTTGTAAACGAACAGATTGTATACGATATTTATTTTGAAATTTCTCTGACAATTCTATTAAATATTATAATTATTATTCTCATCAACAAAAAATAAATTGCATTTCATTTTAATAATACAAAATATTTATTACCAATGTGCAAAATTTACTAACGCAGCATATTATTTTTTATTTTAATTTTTGCTACACATTTATGGCAAGAGAGCCTGTGAACACACAGCAATTCACCGCATTCAGAACATTTCCATCTGCTTTGCTCTGTTTCAACAAATTTTTTGATATTTTCAAGATTTTCTATCACGCTCATACCACACTTTGTTCTATATCTTTTGTCTAAGTTTTTCTAATCTTAAACATGAATATTTTTCACATTTATCGGAACAATACATCCAATTTTTTATCTTTGTATAAATCTTTGATAAAATACGTTTAAGAAAAAAAACTGTTAAAAATTGATTTGAGCTGCTATTAGTATATCTTTGCAATTTATTATTGCTATGAACTACTTGCTTGTAGAAAATCTCACAAAAACTTACGGCGAAAAAACATTATTTTCTGATATTACTTTCGGTCTTGATAAAGGTCAAAAAACTGCTCTTATTGCAAAGAACGGAACTGGGAAAACTACTTTACTTCGCATTATTGAAGGTTCTGAACAGGCTGATTCAGGAAAAATTGTTGTAAGGAATGATATTAAAATTAGTTTTTTACCACAAAATCCTGTTTTTAACACTAATCTTTCAATAATTAATGCAGTAACCGATTTTCAAAATGAAACTTCAGTTGCAATTAATGAATACGAAGAATGTATTAATCTTTTGAAAAACGACAGTTCGGAGCAATTAACAAAAAGATTTGAACTTGCTTCGCACAACATGGATTTTTTAAATGCATGGGATTATGAAACTAAGGTAAAAGAGATATTAGGTAAACTTAATTTATCTGATTTAGAAAGAAAAACTGCTACTCTTTCGGGCGGCGAACTTAAAAAACTTGCTCTTGCCAAAGCTTTGCTTTATAATGCTGATATTCTAATTTTAGATGAACCAACTAACCATCTTGATATTGACATGATTGAATGGATGGAAACACAACTTTCAAAATCTGAAACAACCTTACTTATTGTTACACACGACCGCGTATTTTTAGATAATGTTTGCAGCGATATTATTGAACTCGACAATAAACAAATTTTTAAATATTCGGGTAAATATTATTATTTTCTTGAAAAAAGAGCTGAACGTCTTGCAATAGCTGAAAAAGAAAGAGATAAGGCTAAAGCTTTATATTTAAAAGAATTAGAATGGGCAAAGCGCCAACCAAAAGCAAGAACTACAAAATCAAAAGCACGGCTTGATTCTCTTGAAATTATTAAAACTAAAGCAAACGCTTTTAACAATAATAGCGAAATATCTTTTGAAACTAAGACTACAAGACTTGGCAATAAAATACTTGAAATTAACAATATATCAAAGAGTTTTGGCGACAAAAAAATTATTGATAATTTTTCGTATACTTTCAAAAAAGGCGAAAGAATTGGTTTGGTTGGCAAAAACGGAGCAGGTAAAACTACATTTCTAAGACTTATTACTGGTATTTTAAAGGCTGATGCAGGAAAAATAAGCAAGGGACAGACAGTTTTATACGGATATTACTCACAGGAGGGCTGGCAACCTAAAACCGATAAAAGAGTTTTAGAACTTATTAAAGACATTGCCGAAAGTATAACGTATGGGAAAAACAGTATAACGGCAGAACAGTTTTTATACAGGTTTGGTGTTGATTACAATATGCAGGCTACATATTTTTCAAAATTAAGTGGTGGTGAAAAAAGAAAGATTTATTTGTTATCGGTTCTTATCGAAAATCCTAATTTTTTAATTCTTGATGAACCAACTAATGACCTTGATATTTTTACATTGTCGGCTTTGGAAGAGTATCTCATTAATTTTGAAGGTTGTCTTATAATAGTTTCGCACGACAGAAGGTTTTTAAACAATCTTGTTGAACATTTATTTATTTTTGAAGGCGATGGAAAGATAAAAGATTATTACGGTTACATTACTGACTATCGACAGATTATGATTTCACACAATAAATCTGCTACAAAACCTAATATTAAAAAAATTGTTCTTAAACAAAATAAAAATCAAAACAAACTTACATATAAAGAACAGCAAGAATTGAAATTTCTTGAACAAGAAATCAAAAAGTTTGAAAAAGAACAATCAGAGATACTCAATAATATGAATTCCGGTAAAACTGATACAAAAGAATTACCCTTACTTGCGAGTAAATATGAAGAAATTACAAATATTTTAGAAAAAAACACTGAAAGATGGTTAGAGCTTTCAATAAAATTAGAAAATTCTGAAAAATAATTTTAATTATAAAAGAACCATGAAACTCCAATTTTAAAAGAGCTTTCAGATGAAGGATAATGAAGTGAAGAATAATAAGCAGGGCTAGACCATCCATTATTAAAATGTTGATATTTAATAAAAATTCTGGCTCGTTTTATTCTTAAATTAATAAATACATCACCATAAGGATAATTGCCAATTTTTCTTTCGTTTTGCAGATAAAAAATTCCTGTTGCAGGCATATAAGCATTAGCATAATATGAAGAATTCCAAATAACATCAAATCCTAAACGAAAAGTTAAAGCTGACTTAAATATTTTTTTACCCCACGACACTTCCAAAACATCTTGTAAGGCAGGATATCTAAAAACATCTATTTCGGGCAATTTATGATATAAAATATTATTGTTTATATTAAAATTTCCTAAATCAAATTTTGTTTTAACCGAAGCCGAAAATATACTTGTAGAAAAAGAAAGCTGTTTAGGTCTTGCAAGTACATCCATATATATACAATTTTTAATATCAAAATATGATAAATCAACATCAATATTATTTGAAAAATATGAAAGTGAAGTATTTAAAATATTTTGTTTAGCAAAATTATTTTCCCATTTAAAATTATTGCTTAAATAATAATTATAAAAGAAAGCTGGTTCTATTTCCATTTTATTTATTTGAAAATGCAATCCGCTGTTTTTATTTATTTTTTTATAAGCTGATAATTCTAGATTATAATCACCACTACTATAACCATTAAAAACAGTTTTGTAAGATGCCTGAAGCAAAAGATTTGATACTGGTGTAATCTGAAACAAAATTTGAGGTGCTATACCATTATAAGATGTATCAACATCATAAGTATTCCATTTTGTAAACTCATGACCAATTATAAAACTTAGTTTAAACAAATCATTTAAAGAATCAATATTAATAAAGGTACTTGATATTTTAATTTCATTATTTAAAGCTGAACAAAAAGTAGAATCATAAGTTTTTTCATTATTTAAAAAAATATTATTATAAAAACCAGAAGAAGGTTCTTTGTCCTCATATATTCTGAAACTTCTTTTAAAAGAAAAATTATGTGATAATAAGAGTTTATTTCTTTTAATTTTTAATGTATCTGATTTATTTTCAGTATTAGCAAGTTTATCAAAAAAATTATAATAATTATTTAAAGTAACATAAGATTCTTTATAACGCGATTCTGCGTCGTTTAAAAAAAACAATGTATTATCTTTTTTATCTTCTCTATTTTCAAAAAGCACATCATCCTGAATACCTCCATTTTCATAATTTTTTATTTTATTATGAATGTAAGATGCAAAAACAGCATATTTATTATTTTTTGAATAGAATTTTGAATTAAAACATAAATGTTCGTTAGCAGATTTTTGTCTGAATAATTCTCTGCCATTTGAATTAACAATTAAATAATCGGCTCCGAGATAAAAATTGTTTTTAAAAGGGATGCTTTGCCTGACTCTAAAGACCTGTTCTTTTCTTGCTCCTGTTGTATAATACAAGTCAGTAAATGGTTTTTTAGCTATAAAGTATTCAATATTATCGGGAGTAAATAAATAATTATTAATATAATGATTACCTGCATTAAAAAACGAAATTTGAGGCGAGCTATAAAACAAATTCCTTTGATTTAGCCCAATATTACCTAAAGAAGCTGTAAAAGGCGAAATCTTATAAGAAGGATCATTAAACTGAAAACTTATTAAAGAAGTATCAATATGATTTAAATTAAACAAAAAACAATCATCAAAATCATTTATAGAAAAAGTGAATACAGAAGTAGTGTCATAAACAACATTAGTAGAGTCTTTTTCTGTGCTCTTTACAATAAAAGATATTGAAATAAATATAATAAAACAGATAATATTTTTAAGTTGATTCATAATAAAACAAAAGTAAAAAAAATGGAGTATTAAAAAACAAAAAGCAGGTTAAATAATTGTTTGAAGGGGGAAGAAATAAAAATATGATTTTAGATTTTAGAATTACGAATTACAATTTTTATAGACGAATAAAATGTTTTTTACTTTTAAAATTCAACATTCAACATTTAACTGATGTGCGAGGCGTTTCACCATTAGCTTAGCAGCTTTGTCAGAAGCGCCGTTAGAGCCTAAAATTTTCTGTAATTTTTGATAATCTGTTTTTATTTGTTCTTTAACCTTATTATCGTATAAAACAGCCGATAAAGAATTTCTTAAGTTAAATATATTTAAATCGTTTTGGATTAATTCTTCAACAACTTTTTTATTCATTATCAAGTTTACTAATGAAATATATTTCACCTTAATAAAATATTTAGCTATATGATATGACAACAAAGAGCCTTTATAACAAACAACTTCAGGAACTTTAAAAAGAGCTGTTTCTAAAGTCGCTGTGCCTGAAGTAACTATCGCAGCTTTGGCATCAGCAAGTATTTCATAAGTACAGTTATATTTAATTTTAACATTTTTATAATTAAAAACGATATTATAAATACTTTTATCGACTGAAGACGTAGCGGCAACAACAAATTGTTCATCAGGGAAATTAACACTTGTTTTTAACATTAGCGGGAGCATATTATTAATTTCCTGTTTACGGCTACCTGGTAAGATTGCAATTATTTTTTGTTCAGCAACACTATCATTATTTTTCTTCTTCAAATAATTGTCAATAGCATCAAGCAAAGGATGACCAACAAAATCAACATCCATTCCATGCGAATTATAAAAATCTTTTTCAAAAGGAAGGATAACAAACATACGGTCAATATTTTTGCGTATTGTTTTAATTCGCGATTGCTTCCAAGCCCATATTTGTGGCGATATATAATAAAAAACCTTTATTCCTGCAGCTTTTGCAAATTTTGAAATACGCAGGTTAAAACCAGGGTAGTCAATAAGAATTAAAACGTCAGGCTTATAATCAAGAATATCGCGTTTACAAAATATAATATTTTTAAAAATTGTATAAATGTGCATTAATACTTCAGTAAAGCCCATAAAAGCAAGGTCTTTATAGTGTTTAACCAAAGTACCACCTTCGTTCAGCATCTTATCGCCACCCCAAATCCGAAAAGCAGCTTCTTTGTCATATATTTTAAGATGCTTCATTAAATTGGCACCGTGCAAATCGCCTGATGACTCCCCTGCTATTATATAATACTTCATATATGACTAAGGTGTTTATTTTTAATTGTGTTGCATGAACCCCATAATGTTATATTTGTTTACTTGTGCATTTTTTTTAAAATACTCATTTAATATATTTCAAAAATTTATATATATGAAAACAAATGCCAACACAAAAGTAATGAGAAGTATACCCCTGCCAGTTTTATCAGCTTTTAATTTAACAAGATAATATCTTAAAGCAAACATATTTGAAAATATTGCAACAAGTTGAACAGTAGAATCTTGTATCATTTGAAGATTAAACTGATTAAAATTTTTTGTAAGCAGAGCAATTAATTTAAATAGTCCGAAAAAAACAACTGGTGTTAAAAGTCCCAGAATTACTCCAAAACCTATGGAGTTTCGTTTAAAAAAATTAGACATTAAAATCAATATTTTTAATAGAATTTAAATATTTATGAGCAGTAAAATCGGCATCAACGGGGACAATAGAAATATAATTATTTTGCAGTGCGTAATAATCAGTATCATCGCCCGAGTCGTTATATGTAAAACTGCCTGTGAGCCAGTAATAATTGCGGTTGTGAGGGTCAATTCTTTCTTCAAAACATTCGTTCCAATAAGCTTTTGCCTGCCTGCAAACTTTAATACCTTTGATTAGATGAGGCTCAGTTGAAGGTATGTTAACATTAAGACAAACGCCATCGGGTAAGCCATTTTCTAAAACTTTTTTAACAATATTTTGAATATATGTAACAGCATAAGACAAATCGACAGAATGAGAATAATTGTCTACAGAAAAACCAATTGAAGGGACAGAACTCATTGCTCCCTCAAGTACGGCAGCCATTGTCCCAGAATATATTATATTTACTGAAGCGTTTGAACCATGATTTATACCTGAAAGAATAATATCTGGTTTCCGTTGCACAACTCTATGAAGCCCAATTTTTACGCAGTCGGCAGGAGTACCATTACAACTATATTCAATATGCCCATTGTTAGTAATTATTTTGTTGATGCGAACAGGGTCAGTAAGAGTAACAGCATGGCTCATACCCGATTGTGCTTTTTCGGGTGCCACAACAACAATTTCGCCTAAGTGAGATACAGCTTCTATAAGTGTTCTCAACCCAGGTGCAAAAATGCCATCGTCGTTAGTAATAAGTATCAAAGGTTTTTCCATAATATAATGCAAAATTAATATTATTTTTTAAAATTAAGATGAAGTTAATAATGTAAGTTAAATATTTATGAAGCACTACACTAGAGTTCATTAAAAAATAAATTATTAAGATTAAATCATAATAATTAACGACATAAATTGCAATTATTCAATTTAAAGGGAATATATATAAATGAATTAATCTTTCAATTTTTATTAATCAATATCAGGATAATCAATCATATCTTTCACAATAAAAGCATTTGTATAAAGGCTGCTAATATTATTTAAAAAGCATTGAGCATCTAAGCGAGTGCGGAAGTTTCCAACCCTCACTTTATAAAAA
Source organism: uncultured Bacteroidales bacterium (assembly GCA_964504265.1). Lineage (GTDB taxonomy): Bacteria > Bacteroidota > Bacteroidia > Bacteroidales > JAKIYJ01 > JAKIYJ01. Next base: position 12,287 of record CAZDEU010000012.1, on the reverse strand, counting down.
GGGGATTCAAAAATTACATAAGTATCAACATTAGGATGCTTCATCAAAAACTCAGTTTTAACGGCATAAGCAGCATTTTTTGAATTATTGCCTGAATCGAAAAAAATTTGAATTCTATAACCATTTTTTTGAAATTTTTTATTAATTGCTATATGCTTATCAACTAATTCAGTAATTCGATTATCCTGAATAATTTGCACATTACCCTTGATATTTTGGTTTTGAGCAATAGCAGCAATAGGCAATGCAAGAAAAAAAAGAATAAAAAATTTCAACATATATTTATTTGCTGAATATTTTTAAAAGTTCTTTAGGATGTAAGTTCAAAACAGGTATAGGCGAATGATTAACCATTTGCTGAGCATAAGTACCAAGCCAAATATTTGAAGTACTTGTTTCCTGTTCTGTCATTATAGAAATCAAATCGGCATTAATACCGACGGCATATTCTATTGTTGCGTTAGTAACATTAGGAGCTTCAATACCTTCTAATTTGCATGGGATATTTGCATCAATCAAATATTTAGCAACTTGTTTTGCGTAGCTGTCAACTTTATTTCTTATAGCTTTAACAGAAGAGCTGTAAAGAGCAAGTATATGAATTTCCGCATTGAAGGGTCTGGCTAATTCTGTTGTAAAAGGTACTTTCTGACGAGTTTCCATTGTGCTGTCAATAGGCAAAATAATTTTTGAAATTGCCTTTTTGATATTAAAACTCTGACGTACAGTAATAACAGGGCAAGGCGAATATGTTACAATTTTATATGCGTTGCTTCCAATCCAATACTCTTCAAAACCTGAAACACCGTGAGTTCCAGCTACAATCATATAAGCATCATCATATTTAGCCTGATTAACTATTTCCTGATAAACCTTGCCTTTACGCAATTTATATTTAATTTTTCCTTTTTTAAGTTTAGGGCTATATTTTTCGACTAATTCCTCGAACTTACTTTTTATTTCAAGTTTCAAATTCTGATTATCGAAAGGAATAACAGAGTCGAACTTATCAGGTTTGTTAACCCATACCATCAAAATATCGCGTTCAAGTTTGTTAGCTAATAAAACAGAATAATTAAGAGCGTTAATTGAACTTTTAGAAAAATCAACGCATACCAGTATTTCGCTCATAATAATGATTTTTGATTTATTTACAAAAATAATGAATTATCTTTTTAAAACAACATTAATTATTTTATTTTATCAAAAAAATATATATATTCCAAATTATTTTATACAACTTAAAATTATTACCTTTGCCAATCAAGCTTTATTTTATTTATGAATAGCAATTTAGACCCTGAAACCTCAAGATTAAGCCCTGCTGAAAAAGAGTACGAGCATTCGCTCCGTCCTGATGCGTTTACTGGCTTTATGGGGCAAGGTAAAGTGGTTGATAATCTCAAAATATTTGTTCAGGCTGCTAAATTTAGAAACGAAGCTCTCGACCACGTATTACTACACGGTCCACCAGGCTTAGGAAAAACTACTTTGTCGCATATTTTAGCCCACGAATTAAATGTAGGTATTAAAGTAACATCAGGTCCTGTGCTTGATAAGCCAGGCGAGTTAGCAGGATTACTAACCAATCTTGACATCAACGATGTGTTGTTTATCGACGAAATACACAGACTTTCGCCTGTTGTTGAGGAGTACCTCTATTCTGCAATGGAAGATTTCAGAATTGATATTATGATTGAGTCGGGACCTAATGCAAGAAGTGTCCAAATAAAATTGAATCCATTTACCCTTATAGGAGCGACAACTCGTTCAGGGTTGCTTACAGCCCCTCTACGTTCAAGATTTGGTATTAATGCGAGGTTGTCGTATTATGATGCTAAAACCTTAGAAAATATTATTAATCGCTCAGCAAGTATTTTGAAAGTACCAATTCATAATAATGCTGCTTATGAAATTGCACGTCGTAGCAGAGGCACTCCACGTATAGCCAATCTTTTGCTTAGGCGTGTCAGAGATTTTGCGCAGATTAAAGGCGATGGTACAATTGATTTGTATATTGCCGATATGGCTTTATCGGCTTTAAATGTTGATAAAAGTGGATTAGACGAAATGGACATCAGAATTTTACTCACAATTATTGAAAAATTCAAAGGTGGTCCCGTAGGACTTACAACTATTTCGACTGCTGTTGGAGAAGATGCAGGTACTATTGAAGAGGTTTATGAACCTTTTCTTATTCAGGAAGGTTATATTGTAAGGACATCAAGGGGTAGAGAAGTTACAGAGTTAGCTTACAAGCACCTTGGTAAACATTTTCCGGGTACTCAAAACACTTTATTTAGTTAATTTATACCCTTGATGAACGGTATATATAAAATCAATAAAGAGCAAGCTGAATTTATAACAGATTTTTCAAAAAGTATAGGTTTTACACATTGTGGTTTTGCTACCGTTCAATCGTTAGACGATGAAAGCAAAAAGCTAAAACAATGGTTAGGCAGTGGCTTTAATGCCGAAATGAATTTTTTTCACAATACTATTGATGCCCGAAAAAATCCCGAGAAAATATTGCCTGGTGCCAAAACCATGATAGTTTTACTTAAAAATTATTATCATAATAAAACTAATCCTGTAAAACCATATAAATTAGCTCGATATGCTTATGGGATAGATTATCATATTTGGATGAAAAATAAACTTATTAGTATACAAAATTATATTGATAATATTTTCCATGATAATAAAAGTAAAATATATTCGGATACAGGTCCAGTAATGGAAAAAGTATGGGCAAAAAAAGCAGGCTTAGGCTGGACAGGCAAAAATACTTTATTAATAAATCCTGATTCTGGCTCTTTTTGTTTTATTGGAATGATATTAACTACACTTGAACTCGGTTTTATCACAGAAAGTGTTGAAAACCGATGTGGTAATTGTACAAAATGTATAGATGCCTGCCCTACTAAAGCTTTAAGCGAGCCTGGTGTTTTAGATGCACGTAAATGTATTGCATATTTAACAATTGAAAAAAAAGGTGAATTTACAAACGAACAAGCTAATTCTTTAAATTCATGGATTTTTGGCTGTGATATTTGTCAGGAAGTATGTCCTTATAATAAATATATTGTTGAACATAATGAAATTGATTTTGAAACACTTAATGAAATTAGTAATCTTAATATTAATATTAATTCTATGTCTCAGTCGCAATTCAGGAAAAAATATGCTAAATCGGCAATAAATAGATGTGGCTTAAAGAGTATGTTAAGAAATTATAAAGCTAATAATTTTTAAAATATACAAATAAATAACAATTTTTAACCTATATAAAGCAATAATTATGATATTAATGAAATTAATAAAGAATTTTTTAAAAATAATTTTTTTAGTAATAATAATTGTAATAATAATTTTTTGTTCAATTATATTGATTAACACAATATATGATTATAACCCCGCACAGGAAATTGTACTGATAAATGAAAATACAAATATTGCAAACAAAGCCGACACTTGTGAATTTTCAATTATTTCGTGGAATATAGGTTATTGTGGACTTGGCAGCGAAATGGATTTTTTTTATGAAGGAGGCGATAATGTTAAACCATCTAAAGAATTGTATAACAAATACTTAAATGGAATAAGCAAATGTTTAAGCAATTATTCCTTTAATGATTTTATACTATTACAGGAATGCGATATATGTTCAAAACGTACATATAAAACAGACCAATTTAAATATTTTTCAAGTACATTATCTGATTTTTGGGGCTTTAATGCTATTAATTACGATGTAAAATTTATACCTTTTCCTTTAACAAACCCAATGGGTAGAGTAAAATCGGGTATTGCTAACTTTTCTAAGTTTAAGCCTTATTCGGTTGTTAGATATAGTTTACCTGGTTCATATTCGTGGCCAAAAAATATATTTTTTCTGGATAGATGTATTTTAATTTCAAAATTCAATATTAATAATAAAAATCTTGTTATTATAAACCTTCATAATTCAGCTTTTGACGATGCTGATTATATAAGAGAAAATGAAATGAATTATATTAAAAATATAATGATTTCAGAGTATAAAAAAGGAAATTATGTTATAGCAGCAGGCGATTGGAATATTAACCCTTATGGCTTTTCGGAGCAAAAAATAAATAAAAATTTTGCAGTTAAAACTGTAACTTCAACATTAACAAATAATTTTTTTGATGAAGGCTGGCAGTGGGTTTATGATAATAAAATACCAAGCAACCGCGATGTTAATAGTAAATATGAACCTAATAAAACCTTAACAACTATATTAGACTTTTTTGTTGTTTCGCCAAATATAAAAATTTTTGAAGTTAAAAATTACGATTTGGGGTTTGAGTTTGCTGATCACCATCCTGTTAAATTAAAATTTGGGTTCAATAAGGAATAGAGAAATATTTTTTTGCTATTAATCTACAATAAATATTTTTTTATCTATAAAAAAACTAATCGTAATTTTTTTAGTATTTTTGTGCTTTAGTAACTGATAATTAAAAAACTCCGTAGGAGCGGACTTTTGGTAGCTCATTTTATTGAGATTTTGCAAAATAATTTTCAGCTTCTTTAATTTTTTCAATTGTTCCTAAATCGAACCAATAATCATTATTATGTATATATGCTCCGATTTTATTATTTGACGAAAGTTTTACATACAAATCGACAAGCGAAAATTTGTTTTCTGTCGGCATCATTTCAAAAACTTCGGAATTAATAATTTGTATTCCGCTGAAAGCTAATTGATAATATTCGGATAAATTATTTCTGGTAATTATTTCTTCATTGGTTTTTGTATTTCTCCATCCACACAATACATTTTCAGAATCAAACAAAAAATATCGTGATGTATATCTATTTCTTACAGCTATAGTAACTAAATTTCCCGATTTTAAATGAAAATCATACATTTCGTTTAAATCAATATTAGAAAAAACATCTACGTTATGAACAAAAAAAGGTTCATTATTATTTAAAAAATCAGATGCTTTTTTTATTGCTCCGCCTGTATCAAGTAACAAATTGCTTTCGTCTGAAAAATAAAAATTTACGTTAAATATATTGTTTTCAATTAAATATTTCTTTAAGGTATTGCTGTAATGGTGAAGGTTTACTGCTATTTCGTTTATACCACTTTTAAATAATTTTTCAATTAAAAAATCAATTATAGGTTTATTATCAAAAGTAACAAGAGCCTTAGGCATTTTATCAGTGAAGGGTTTTAATCTGGTACCCAATCCAGCCGCAAGAATAAGAGCTTTCATCAATAATTATTTTAAAAAATTAAATATATATTGAAAATAAAACATTGCAAAACTCAATAACATTGTAAATAATGTAACAGGCACGCCAATTTTAAAAAATTCAAGAAAACCAATTTTAACACCTTTTTTATTAGCTGATTCAATAACAATAAGATTTGCCATGGCACCAATAATAGTAGCATTTCCTGCTAAGGTTGCAGCACTAGCGAGACTCAACCATAGCAATTCACTATCAACTGCTTTCATAACTGGAAGTATTGCAACTGTGTATGGAACATTACTAATTATTTGTGAAACCAAAAGACTTAAAGCATGAATAAATCCAACGCCCTGAATATCGGCTGTTATAGCTTGTGATGATAAAATTTTCTGCATTATGCCTGTGTTTTCAATACCTTTTACAACTATAAAAAGAGAAGCAAAAAACAACAAAAGAACCCAGTCAACTTCTTTAATAACTTTTGTTGGTTTAATTTTGCCTAACAGCATAATAAGTGCAGCGCCAGTAAGTGCAATTAATGGTATAGAGATGTTAATTTTATTGCTAAGAAAAAAAAGAATTATTACTAAAATAAAAATTGTAACCGAATATTTCATAGATGCAATATTGTAAAAAAATTCAGTATTATAACTTACAACTTCTTTATTTTTAAATTCTGAAGGATAAAACCATTTAACAAAAAAAATCACGACAATTAAACCTGCAAATGTTACAGGCAAAAGATGAAGCATAAAACTTCCAAACGATATACCGCTGTTGATTCCAATTAGCATATTTTGAGGATTTCCTGTAATTGCCATAGTGCTACCAACATTTGAAGAAAGAATTTCAGCAATTAAATAAGGTATAGGATTTAGTTTAGAAGAAATACATATTGAAATTATTATTGGAGTAAAAAGCAGTACTACAGTATCATTCACTAAAAAAGCACTTCCAATACCAGTTGTAAAGACAATAATTGAAAGGAGACGGAATCGGGTTTTTGCGTAAGCAACTGTTTTTGATGATATTAAAGAAAAGAAACCATCTATTTGTAATGTTGAAATTATTATCATCATACCCAACAAAAGCGAAATAGTATTATAATCAATAGCATATACAGCATTCTGTAATGAGATAACACCAAAAAAAATCATAGCAACAGCACCCAAAAAAGCAGCAGAAGGGCGGTCAATATTTACCCAAGGTAAGCGGGTAAATATAATTCCTATATAAGTAATAGAAAAAATAATTATTGCGACAAATTGAATATTTTCTGCAATTAAATTCAATTTTAATAAGATTTAGCTATTTGCAGTCTTGTCTTGTTTTAACAAGTTTATAAACATCAAAACCTTTATTTATAAGTTTTTGGTTTATTTGTTTATACAATGTTTCGTCCATTGTTTTAGTGCGTGACATAATCCAAAGGAAATTGCGTTTAGGCGAGCCCACAGCTACCCACGAATAATCATCTGCTAATTCAATTATCCAGTAATCGCCTTTAAAAGGCCAAAAAAACTGCACTTTAAGTTTTGAGTTATTAGAACCTTTAACAATAAATGCTTTTCCTTTAATACTTGAAGCTTCATTGTTTTTATAACAAGAATTTAGTACATCAACGTAGCCTTTACTATTTAAAGAATACTCGGCTGAAGAACAAGAGCATCCTTTTTGAAATTTAGTGGGGAATGCAGCTATTTCGTACCATTTGCCTGCATATTTTTCAAGGTCAACATTGTTAACCGTTGCAGGAGCGTTTTTATTTGACAGGCACGAGTTAAACAAACCCATAAGTATTATCATAATATATAGTATTAAATTGTCATTTTTTTTAATCATAATAAAATCAGAATTTAGTCAATTCGTTAAAAACATTAATGGCAAAATGGTCGGTCATTGATGAAATATAATCAATTATTGCTTTTTGATATTGCAAATGATCAGAAGGAATGTAAACATAATGGTTTTCAAATTTTTTCATTTTACGCATTGATAAATCTAAATCAGAATATTTGACAATCCAATACGAAAAAGAACCAATTAAAGATGGATAAATATTTTCGTATTTTGAAAATTCTTTAAGCTGATTATTTGGCTCATACATCTTATCTAATGCGTTAAATATCGAATTAATTATTAATTCAGAATGAGCTAGGAAGTAATCCAATCGCGGGTGTAAATAAATATTTCTGTAATTAAAATCCTTAATGGCATTAATAAGATAAAGATATTCGTCAGAGAAACGTATTCCGTGAACAGGGTCGCTTATATCGCACAAATTACTGATAAAATTATGCATCAAAGCAGTATTATTGATAGCGCGTAAACGCACTTTTACTGATTTATCGAGAATATCTTTTAATTCTTTAAGTTGTTGTCGAGTAAGAATTTTAAGAGTAAGAGCATCTTCAATATCTCTGCCGAGGTATGAAATTTTATCAGCAATTTTCACCACACAAGCCTCCCAAGTGTAAGGCGCATATTGATTAGGGCGTTCAATTTTTTCTAAATCAATATTTTCTTCTCTAGGAGAAATTGCATTTTCGTTAATTTCGCCGCAGTGAGAAATAATGCCGTCTCTAACAGCATAAGTAAGGGTTAAATTTTTTTGTCTACCAAATAAATCAGGTAAAGTTTCAAGATTATCGGCAAAGTGCAAACTATTTTTTTCGTGCCAGAAAGTTTCGCCAATTTTTGCCTTAGAAATTTTTCTTAAAGCATTTTCGCCATCGTGGCCAAAAGGAGCATGCCCAATATCGTGTCCAAGAGCAATAGCACTGGTAAGTTCGTGATTTAGACCTAAAAAATTTGCAATACTATAACTAACAGCGGCAACATGATTAACGTGTTCAATTCGGGTACATACGTGGTCGTTGCCGGTTGCCATAAAAACCTGAGTTTTATGTTTTAATCGACGATAAGCTTTGCTATGAAGTATGCGGTTATAATCTCTATTGAATTCACTTCTTATATCTTCACGCTTTGCATACAACTTAAGTTTTCTGTCGATACAGTGGTGCCAGTTTGCATGTTCAGGTTGCATAGCAACAGACGAAAATCTGCCTCTTTCCATTGATGTTATTTTTTTTCGATTTCTATAAGAATATCATCTTTCATCACAGTTTCTTCGGGTTTTATATTAATTTTTTTAATGATCCCCGAAACATTTGATTTAATTTCATTTGCCATTTTCATAGCTTCAAGAACTAATAAAGGGTCGTTTTCTTTAATTTCAGAACCTTCTTCAACAAAAACTTCAAGAATCTTTCCTGGCATAGGTGCAATAATATCTTCAACAACCGACTGAGGGGCAATTTTTTCAAGATGTTTTTTACGACTATACGAAATTGGAGTTTCAACAGAAAATTTATAAGAAACACCATTAATTAATATTGTATATCTGTTTTGATTTATTTCGAGTACTTCAATAGGATATTTTTTACCGTCAATAATAATATAAGTAAAGCCTTCATTATCTTCATCAATAACAATGTTCAACTTTTTCCTATTAACTTTTACCGACCCATCGGGATAAATACTTATTTCATATTTACCTTTATCGCTAAGAGTAATATATTTTGTTACAGATTTATCTTTATCGGTGCTTATATTAAAAATATTCTTCATAATTCAAATTTACAATTATTTCAAACGTTTATGTAACACCCATGCACTAATTATTTTACTTTTTTCGTAATCAACTGTTTCGTTTAAACTTACAATTTCGGAATGATAATCTATTGTTGAAATTAAAGCAGCAAGTAATTCTTCATTTTCATCAGTATAATACAATTGCGAAAGCTCAGTTTCAATAAAATCAGTTGTAAAATTTCCTTTCTGAAAATTTTTATTATTAAGAACTGCTTTAAAGAAAGGAACAGTAGATTTTAAACCTTTAATTCTGAACTGATTAAGTGCTTTAAGAGTATGAGTTATAGCTTTATTTCTATTTTCGCCATAAACAATAAGTTTTGCAATCATTGAATCAAAATCGGGCGAAATAACAGAGCGTTCCTGAATACCACTATCAATTCTGATATTAGTACCTTTAGGAAAAACAATTTTATCAATAATACCAGTATTCGGAGTAAAATTAGACTGCACGTCTTCAGCATTTATTCTACATTCAATAGCCCAGCCTTCAAGATTTATTTCATTTTGACTATAGGGAAGTTTTTCGCCTTCAGCAACTTTTATTTGCAATTCAACAAGGTCAAGACCTGTAATCATTTCAGTAACAGGGTGTTCAACTTGTAGCCTTGTATTCATTTCCATAAAATAAAAATTTTTATCTTTATCAAGCAAAAATTCAACGGTACCTGCATTTTCATAACCAACAGCTTTAGCCATTTTAACAGCAACAATACCCATTTTTTTTCTCAATTTTTCATCTAGAACTGACGAGGGAGCTTCTTCTAAAAGTTTCTGATGACGGCGTTGAATAGAACATTCTCTTTCGCCGAGATGAATAACATTACCGTATTTATCGCCAAAAACCTGAAATTCAATATGGCGGGGTTTTACAATATATTTTTCAATAAACAAGGCAGGATTATTAAAAGCTTTTTCAGCTTCAGAACTTGCTTGTTTAAAAAGAGTTTTCATCTCAGACGACTTGTTGACAATACGCATACCTCTGCCCCCACCGCCAGCAACAGCTTTAATAATAACAGGATAACCAATTTTCTTAGCAATTTTCAAAGCAGCATCAACGTCAATAACTTCGCCTTCGCTACCCGAAGTTAGAGGAATATTATTTTCTATTGCAATTTTTTTAGCAATAGTTTTTTGTCCCATTTTATAAATAGTTTCGTGCGAAGGACCAATAAAAATTATTTTCTCTTCCTGACAACGTTTTGCAAAATCAGGATTTTCGGAAAGGAAGCCATAGCCAGGATGAATAGCTTGAATTTTATTATCTTTAGCCACTTTAATTATACCTTCTATATCCAAAAATTCAGATAAGAAATTTTTATCTTCGGGTATTTCGCAAATAACATCTGCCATATTCAAATACATAGCATTGGTATCATTATGCACCTTAATAACATAAGTTTGTATACCAAGTTTTTGGGCAGTTTTAATAATTCTAACCGCTATTTCACCGCGGTTTGCAATTAGCATTCTTTTTATCTGCATAATTAAAAATATTATAACGGTATATTACCATGTTTCCTTGTAGGTCTTAAATCTTGTTTATTTTCTAAAGAATCAAAAGCGGCAATTAATTTCATTCTTGTTTCGGCAGGGTCAAAAACTTCATCGACAAGCCCTTTTTCGTAAGCTATATATGGATTTGCAATATCGTCGCGATATTTTTCGGATAGTTCTTTTTTTAATTTTTCAGGTTCATCCGATTCTTCTAGTTCTTTTCTGAATAATATTGCAGCAGCGCCATCAGGTCCCATAACAGCTATTTCGGCTGAGGGCCATGCAAAGTTAAAATCACTTCCAAGACGTTTGCTATTCATAACGCAATAAGCTCCGCCGTACGATTTTCTAAGAATAAGCGTAATTTTTGGCACAGTAGCCTCGCTGTATGCGTATAGCATTTTTGCACCATGCTTAATAATACCACCATGTTCCTGATTTATGCCAGGCAAAAAACCTGGTACATCTTCGAGCGTGAGTATAGGTATGTTAAAAGCATCACAAAATCTTATAAATCTTGCAGCCTTAGTCGAAGCATTTATATCTAATGTACCAGCCAGCACTTTAGGTTGATTAGCAATAATGCCAATTGTTCTACCTTTTAATCTAGCAAAACAAATAACAATATTTTGAGCATAATGTTCCATAACTTCAAAAAACTTCTCGTCGTCAACAATTAGTTTGATGACATCTTTTATATCATAAGCCTTGTTAGAATCATCGGGGACAATATCACGCAATTTGTCTATTAATGTAATCTGTTCGTTGTTAAAATTTGCTAATGGTGGATCTTCAATATTATTAGCTGGAAGATAAGATAATAATTTTTTAACGCCAAGCAAAGTATTTTCTTCATCTTCATAGATAAAATGAGCAACACCACTTTTTTTTGCGTGTACATCAGCTCCGCCTAAATTATCGAAAGATACATCTTCGTTAAGTACCTCTTTAATAACATTAGGGCCTGTAACAAACATATAACTTGTTTTATTAGTCATAAAAACGAAATCGGTTAAAGCAGGCGAATAAACAGCACCACCGGCAGCAGGTCCCATAATAACTGATATTTGTGGAATAACTCCTGAAGATAATACATTACGATGAAAAATACTAGCATAACCTGCAAGGCTTAAAACTCCTTCCTGTATTCTGGCACCACCCGAATCAATAAGTCCTATAATAGGAGCGCCCATTTTAACAGCCATATCCTGAACTTTATTGATTTTTGCAGCTTGTACAGAGCCTAAAGAACCTCCCATAACTGTAAAATCCTGTGCAAAAATAAAAACAGTCCTTCCGTTAATTTTCCCATAACCTGTTATTACACCATCGCCTTTAACTTTGACAACTTTTCCAAAGCCAGCATCAGCAGCCATTGCCTGCGCTTCAATTTCATTAAAACTTCCTTTATCAAGCAAAATATTTATTCTTTCTCCAGCCGTTAATTTACCTTTAGAATATTGTTTTTTTCTTGCTTGTTCCCCTCTTAATTCTTCAATTTCTTTTTTTCTTTTAAGAAATTCTGTAAATCTTTTCCCATTAACATCCATATAAAAAAATTTTGCAAAAAAGTCTGCAAAGTTAATAAAATTATACAACTTAATAATTGTGTTATGAACAGGTTAAATAAGTTCGTAAAGTTATAATAGAACACAGATAGCGCAGATGTAACTGATGCTCACTGATTTTTTATTTGCGGAACCTCTTATTATTGGCGGCATCTGCGTTTAATTTTGAAAATTTAAGTTAAAATAAAAAAATTGAATTTATAACGAAAAAAATATATTATTTGTTTGTAATAAATGTAATTAGTAATTTTTCATCTTGTTAACAATAACATTTATTTATTTTTAATGTATCAAAAAAAAAAAAATTGTGTATATTTACATTAAAATTTAATTAAT
>CAZDEU010000011.1:27966-34726 GCA_964504265.1 uncultured Bacteroidales bacterium | reverse complement strand
GCAAGAAACTGCATCTCCGTTTGAAAAACCGGAAGCCGTATAAGTATCATTTGTTTCGCCCGTAATATCAGAACCGTTTAATTTCCACTGATATGCAGGTGAAGTACCACCATTATTTACAATTGATGAGAAAGTTATTGTAGTATTATCGCAAACAGCACCGCCAGGGCTGGCAGTAATGCTTATAGTTGCCGGTGATGAATTTGCAGAATTTACTGATACCCAATTGGGAACAGAAGGAGTGCCTGAATTGAAATATAACGTATTACAATCGGTATTATAAATAACCATACCTGTTGCAGGCGAAGGATAAGCCTGCATTTGGCTGTTATCAAGATTAGGAATATAGCTTGCACCAGTTGCGCCTGTAGCTCCTACAGGCCCAGTTGCGCCTGTAACTCCATCAATTCCATCTACTCCATCAATACCGTTAGCGCCGGTTGGACCAGTTGGTCCCGTTACACCTATTGACGCAGCAGATAAATCAAATCCAACCGATTCAATTTTCCATGCTTTATTGGGTGGAACAGTTTGTTGTGATGTAACTTTAACAATACTCTCGAATATTAAATCATTACCTCCGCCTGCAATTGGATTAACAATATATTGCAAAACAGAGATAGAATTAACTTTTGTACCTGTTTCAATTGTTTGACCTGTGCTTAGCCAATATGGGAACATTGATAAATCGCCAACTAAAGTTGGAGTTCCGTCAATAATGATATCAGGAACCTGCGAATAAACATTAGTAATTGATATTGAATATACCATTACAAAAGATATTAAAAAATATCTTAAAAATTTTGTAAAATAAGCTATCATAATTTTTTTTTTTAATAATTAATAACTATAATTGTTTCCCATTTAATATTCAACAAATATATATAAAGCTCAAATATAATACAAATAAAAATATTCAAATTTTAAAAAAATAAATATTTTACATAACATATATCAATAATAAAGATAATTTATATTACAAGACACAATAATATTGCATTACATTTATTTTGAACTCATATAACAATTAAAAATTTATATTTCTTAAAGAAAAAATTAATAATACTTTAAAAAAAAATATCATTCTATAAAACGTGTATAATTTTTTTATAATTTTACACCAATTATTAAAACTTTTTAGAAATATAAAAAGCTTCAAGATTGAAATAATATTTTTTATTAATCAATAAATCAAAATAATATGAAAAGAATCGCAACAATTTTTTTAATGATTTTGTCTCTAAACACAATAGGACAAATTACACTTAATGAGAGTAATATGCCTTTTGGTATACAATCTTATACTATTGGTAATGCAGACCCTACTGGTGTTAATGCACCAAATTTGGGACCTAATCAAACATGGGATTACAGCAGCCTAACAATTTTAAATTATATTGACAGAGGCTTTGTTAATCCTCAATCAAGTTCTATAATAGGGGCTACTTTTGCTGACACTTCTATTGTTACAGATTTTATTTCAAATACAATTTATTTTAGTGATAATTATTATGTTGAAGATGCTTCGGCTATTAAAATTTTAGGTTCTGTTACACCCAAGCAAGGTTATAATATTAATTCTATGACAGGTGGTGCAAACGACAGTTGTAAATTTCCAAGCCAATTTAAAGTTTATAATAATCCTTATAAAGTTATCGAATACCCTGCAACAATGGGATCAAAATGGACTAATAATTTTTCCGACAGAGTTGATTTTATCTTAAACATTCCTGGCTATTTTGTATATAACACACCTTGTTATAGAGTTTCGCATATAAATATTGTTGACACTGTTGTTGGATGGGGAAGTATTACTGTTCCTGCTTTTGCACTGGTAAAACTGAATACACCTTATAATGCTCTTATGGTTAAAAGAAGCTTTGTTGCAGCCGATAGTTTTTACGTTAATAATTCACCCGCCCCTGCAATGTTACTTTCGGCTCTTAGTTTAACACAAGGGCAACAAAGAGTTGAAAACAGCTATGTATTCTGGAGAGAAAATTCTCCTATACCTGTTTTAGAATTTAAATTTGGCAATGATAATTTTACAACTCCTTCAGAAATATTATTCGATTTGCAGATAAGTAATGATATTGCTGAAGATAATTCAATTGAGAATGAAATCATTATTTATCCTAATCCAGCTTCTGATTATATTTATATTAAAGGTATAAATAAATCAGATGTTGAAATTTATGATTTAACAGGGAAAAAGGTTTATTCCTACTCAAATGCAAATAATAATCATTTTATTAATATTGATAATTTCAAGAAAGGAAATTATATTATCAGAATTATTGATAATAATAATGTAGTCAATAAACTAATAAGCGTTATTAAGTAAGTTTTTACATAAATTGCTGCATTAAAAAGCTGCTATAATTTATTATAGTAGCTTTTTTAATAATTATTAGTCCGATTCATGAAAAAAATTGTGTGGCTCAACATGAACAGTTGACGTTATATTTAATTGTTTTAATATTTCATTTTCAATATCTGTAGCAATTTTATGCCCTGTATCAATATCTAATTTGCCGTCTAATTTAATATGAAAAGTTAGCTCCTGATGTGTTGTATAATTATGAATATGAAAATGATGAGGTTTTAAATCATTGTTATAAATTTTAATTATTATTTTTTCAATTTCTTTAATTAGCTTATTATCAGGTTTTTCGCCAAGTAATTTATTAATTGATTCTTTAATAATTTGAAAAGCTGCGTAAAACAACATAATTGAAATTACTGCACCCAAAACACTGTCAATCCACCAAAATCTATTAGAAAAAAATATTCCAATTAAAACAAAAACTGAAGACAACGCGTCTGATCTGTGATGCCAACCGTCGGCTTTAACAGCAAGGTTGCCTGTTTTACGACCAATATAAAAAGCATATTGGGCTAAAATCTCTTTAGCTGCAATAGATATGCAAGTTACAACAATTGCAATTGTACCAAAATCAGCCGATTGTTTATCTCGAAAAGATACAATTGCCTCTTTTATGAAATCATAAGCAATTATTGCAAGAAAAAATCCAATAAAAATAGCTGAAATTTGTTCCCACCTGCCATGCCCGAACGGATGTTTCTTGTCAGGTTTCTGGCGCGACAGTTTTGCTCCTATTATCACAACTACTGAGCTAACTGAGTCGGACAACGTGTGCCACGCATCAGCAGTTAATGCAAGTGAACCTGAAACAATGCCAGCCCATATTTTAAGTATAAACAATGCTGAATTAATAATTATTGATATTACACCTTCAATATATGCCGCTTTGGTTCTTTCCATTTTTATAAACTTAAGAAATATTGTAACTAACTAATTTATAGCAACTTAGCTAAAATAATTGTTTTTTATCTTAATTAACAAAAGTACAGCTTATTTGTAAAAAATAATATTATTGTATGATAAAATTTTTAGAATATCTTTTAAAAACAATATTCAAAATATATAGATATATACAGTATTATTGTCGTTTAAAAAATAATTAATTAATATTAATTAATACAATAGAACACTAATAACACAGATAAAAATCAGCAGCTATTTCTTACCCTTGTATTATCAGTGTTCTAATTGAGTTAAATATTTAAAGTCGAAAAGTTAAATCAAATATTTTTTTTGCTTTTTTCAAATTTTTGAGCAATATGTAATTTAAGCTCTCCTTGTTCATCTAACCATTCGGGCAAACAAAAATATTTGTTTTTTATTCCTTTTTCTCTGAACTGAACAAGAGTTTTTTCGCGCGTTGTTAATTTTGAAAGTATCCCAATAATTGAACTTTTAATTTTTTCTTTTTCACCATCATTTTTAGCATTAAAATGTTTTATAGCATTGTCGATTAATGTTGTTGAAGGTAAAGGGATTTCATTTTTGTTAAGTTCACCAAATATGAATGCCCCCCATAATGATTTTCTGCCAGGTTTCTTCTTTTCGGTTACTTCAACTTCTGCAGTTTTATCTTTAATAATTTTATTAATTATTTTGGGAGTTGTTAAACTTTTTTTAGTCTCGTTATAATTACCCTCAGCTTTAGGCTTACGTCCTCTTTTTGCAGATACAAGTTCATAATTTTCATCTACTGTATTGGTTTGTTCATAATTATCGTTTGATACTTTGACGACATTACCCGAAACATCAGTACCTAATTTGGCTAAAAAACTTTTAATAACCTCCATTCTGCGGGTTATTCTGTCAAGCTCCTCATAGTAAAATGCTTTGAGTTCATTGACTTCTTCTTCTGTAAATGTGATTTTCTTCATAGTTTTTGTGTTTGTGGTTGATTGTTTAATTGTTTTATTATTTTAAAAAAAACATTACTGATAACAAGTATATAATCTCTCTATATATATTGCAATGTTTATTTAAATTTTTTTATTAATCATTTCAAAAATAATAAAAAAAAATTGAAAATCAAAATAAAATGAAAAAAATTACTAATTTAAATTTTACTACTTTTGTATTTTTAAACCATTAGTAATTATAATTACTTATGAACATGAACCGGACACATAAGCTATATACCGACTTTAATGCTTACATACGTCGTAACCGTAAGCGGTTCTTGATTAAACAAGATCCTAAAGTTATTTGGCTTACTGGATTGTCGGGCTCTGGTAAAACTACTATTGCTGAAGCTCTTGAAAAAGAAATTTTACGAAAGGGCTATTTTACCAAATCTTTTGATGGTGATGTGATGAGAGAAGGTATTAATGCCGATTTAGGTTACTCTATTGAAGACCGTAAAGAAAACATCAGACGAACTGCTGAAATTGCAAAAATTTTTATGGAATATGGTAGCATTGTTATTTGCAGTTTTATAACTCCTACCGAAGAAATTAGAAAAATTGCCAAAAGTATTATTGGCCGTAATAATTTCATTGAAATTTATGTTAATGCTCCTTTAGAAGTTTGTGAAAAAAGAGACCCAAAAGGTCTCTATAAAAAAGCCAGAAATGGTTTAATTAAAGATTTTACAGGTCTCGATTCTGAATTTGAAATACCTATTCAACCTGATATTGAGCTTAGAACCGACCTTTGGCCAGTTAAAAAATGCTTAAAATATCTGTTGACTCAAATTCATCCTAAAATAAAATTCAGAAAAAAAGGATGGTTTAGAATTAGATGATTTTTGATTATTGTTTATTTAAGTTATATTGTTAAAATGGTAAATTACAATTTATCTCATATTGAAGAACTGGAGGCAGAAGCCATTTACGTTATGAGAGAGGTAGCAGCTCAGTTCGAAAGACCCGCTTTGCTTTTTTCGGGTGGCAAAGATTCTATTGTTATGGTTCATCTTGCTGTTAAGGCGTTTTATCCCGCTAAATTGCCCTTCCCGCTTGTACATATTGATACCGGTCATAATTTTGCCGAAACTATTGTGTACCGTGATGAATTAGTTGAAAAATATGCTGCCAGACTTATTGTCGGTTATGTCCAAGATTCTATTGACAAAGGTAAAGTAGTTGAAGAAAAAGGATTTTCAGCTAGTCGTAATATGTTGCAAACTGTTACTTTGCTTGATACAATTGAGGAAAACAAAATTGATGCAGCTCTTGGTGGAGGTAGACGTGATGAAGAAAAAGCCAGAGCTAAAGAACGTTTTTTCTCTCATCGTGATGAATTTGGACAATGGGATCCTAAAAACCAAAGACCTGAACTGTGGAACATTTTTAATGGTAGAAAGAAAAACGGTGAACATTTTAGAGTATTCCCTCTTAGCAACTGGACTGAACTTGATGTTTGGCAATATATTTTGCACGAAAATATTAATATGCCTTCGCTCTATTTTGCTCACGATAGAGAATGTTTTATGAGAGATGGCGCTATTCTAGCCAAATCAGATTTTATTCCTATGAAAGATGATGAAAAATGTGAAATGATGCATGTTAGATTTCGTACTATTGGCGATATGACTTGCACTGGTGCTACTTTGTCGGATGCTAACACATTAGAAGAAATTATTGCTGAAGTTGCAGCTTCGCGTATTACCGAAAGAGGAGGCCGCTCGGATGATAAACGCTCGGATGCCGCTATGGAAGACAGAAAAAAAGAAGGTTATTTTTAATTAAATTTATATTTTAAAATGAGTAATTACCAAAATACTGAACTTTTAAGATTTACTACGGCTGGAAGTGTTGATGACGGCAAAAGTACTTTAATTGGAAGATTGTTATACGACAGCAAATCAATTTTTGAAGACCAGTTTGAAGCTGTTAAAGAAGCCAGCGAACGTAGAGGTGAAGAACATATTAACTTAGCTTTACTAACCGATGGACTTAGAGCCGAAAGAGAACAAGGTATTACTATTGATGTAGCTTATCGTTATTTTGCCACTCCTAAACGAAAATTTATTATTGCTGATACCCCAGGCCATATTCAATATACACGAAATATGGTTACTGGCGCGTCTACGGCAGGATTAGCTCTAATTCTTATTGATGCACGTAAAGGTGTTGTTGAACAAACTAAACGTCATGCTTTTATCGCTACCCTGCTTAAAATACCTCACCTCGTTGTTTGTGTTAATAAAATGGACCTGGTTGATTATAGTCAGGAAGTGTTTGATAATATTATGAATGATTTCAAAAACTTTTCAAGCCGCCTTGATATTCACGATGTAAGATTTATACCTATCAGTGCTCTCAAAGGCGATAATGTTGTTGGAACTTCTGTTAACACCCCATGGTATAAAGGTCCAACTTTGTTATTTTTGCTCGAAACTATTCATATAAGTAGCGACCACAATATGGTTGATTG
>CAZDEU010000011.1:0-27866 GCA_964504265.1 uncultured Bacteroidales bacterium | reverse complement strand
TGTTATTTTTGCTCGAAACTATTCATATAAGTAGCGACCACAATATGGTTGATTGTCGTTTCCCTGTTCAATATGTCATAAGACCCCAATCGGACGAGTTCCATGATTACAGAGGCTATGCAGGACGTGTTGCAGGTGGTATTTTTAAACCAGGCGATAAAGTTATGGTTCTGCCTTCTGGTTTTACAAGCTTTATTAAAAGTATTGATACTTATAATGGACCAATTGCTGAAGCATTCCCCCCTATGTCAGTTGTTATACGGCTTGATGATGAAATTGATATTAGCCGAGGCGATATGATCATTAAAGAAAATAATTCTACTTCAGTTGCTCAAGACTTTGACGCTATGATTTGTTGGATGAACGAAAAAAAACTTATTCCCGGCGGTAAATATGCAATTAAACATACTACAAAAGATGCCAGGTGTATTATTAAAGAAGTGAGATATAAAGTAAATATAAATACTTTGCATAGAGTTGAAGGCGATAAAACAGTTGGACTTAATGAAATAGCGAGAGTTTCGCTTAGAACTACACAACCGCTGTTTTACGACAAATATAAAATAAACCGAAATACTGGTAGCATTATTATTATTGATGAAGGTACCAACGAAACTATTGCTGCAGGAATGATTATTTAGAATATTTTTATTATGTTTAATATAAATCAAATGAATATGCAAAAAATGATTGTTATCCTTACACTTCCATTGTTAGCATTATCTTTTAATCAATGCGGACTAAAAGAAAAAAATGATGAGGTTAAAGCTCAAATCACTAATATTCCTGCTGCTACTATTGATAAAGCTATTAAAGAACTTAAAGTAAAATATCCAAACTATGACGAAACCCTCATTAAAAATGGAGTTGCTCAAACTGCTGCTTTGTGGATCAAAGATGATGGTACTCCTGACGATTTTATTGATTTTTGTCTAAATAATCTTGCACCTAACGATTCTTTGAAAAAAGAACTTTTTGAAAAAATTTCATATTATATTGAAACTTTATATGGAAACTTAAATAAACTAAACATTGAACTAAAAAGCATTCTTCACGTTGATAAAGGAATTGTAACAAATGTAGACGAAATGTTCGGAAGTTACGACCCGTTTGCTCATATTAACGACGATTTTTTTAATAATAAAATTGCTCATATTATAATTTTGAATTTCCCTTTTTATGATTTGAAAGAAAAAAATGAAATGGGGCAACAATGGAACTCTTTACAATGGGCTTATGCCCGAACGGGCGATATGTTTACTTCGCGTATTCCCGCTTTATTATTGCTGAAATCTTCCGAAATTATTACTTCGGCCGATAATTATATTGCCCAGTATAATATTTTTATGGGAAATCTTATTAATGATAACGATACTGCTTTTTTTCCTAAAGATATGAAACTTATAAGCCACTGGGGTTTAAGAGATGAACTCAAAGCCAACTATAATACTCAAAATGGTTTTGAAAAACAAAAAATGATTTTTCAGGTAATGAACCGCATTGTTAATCAGGATATCCCCCAACAAATTATTAATAACAACAAATATATATGGGATCCATATAAAAATAAAGTTTTTGAAAATGGTAAAGAAATTACCTTTACTTCTGAGCCTGACACACGCTATAATCACTTGCTAAATATTTTCAAAGCTCAAAAAGATATGGACAAGTTTTATCCTGAATATTCAAACTATATTGAACGAAAATTTGAACAGGAAATGGAAATCCCTGTCGACGAAATTGAAAAATTATTTATTGATTTTATTTCATCAGACGAGGTAAAACAAGTGGCATCTTTAATAAGCAAAAGACTTGAAAGACCTTTGCAGCCTTTCGATATATGGTACGATGGCTTTAAAAACCGCGCTTTTATTGATCAAGATAAACTTGATAAAAATGTTGGCAAAAAATACACCGATATTTCTTCTTTTGAAAATGATTTACCTAAAATTCTTATTAATCTTGGCTTTGAAAAAAATAAAGCTGATTTTATTGCCTCAAAAATTAAAGTTGACCCTGCAAGAGGTGCCGGACACGCATGGGGTGCTTTAATGAAAAGTGAAAAAGCAAGACTTAGAACTAGGTTAGGCTCAAATGGAATGGATTATAAAGGCTACAACATTGCTGCTCACGAGTTCGGTCATAATGTTGAACAAACTATTACTCTTCACGATGTTGATTATTATATGCTCAACGGTGTCCCTAATACTGCTTTTACTGAAGCTCTTGCTTTTGTATTTCAAAAAAGAGATTTGCAACTGCTTGGAATGAAAAATAATAATCCTTATGAAGATTATTTTACAACCCTTGATGTGTTTTGGGGCGCTTACGAAATTATGGGAGTTGCATTAGTTGATATTAACGTGTGGAAATGGATGTATAAACACCCCGAAGCTACTCCTTTCGAACTTAAAGAAGCTGTTTTGAATATTTCAAAAGATATATGGAATAAATATTATGCCGATGTTCTTGGTGGTCATAAAGACCAAAGTATTCTCGCAATATATTCACATATGATCGATTCGCCATTATATTTAGCTAACTATCCGCTCGGGCATATTATTGAATTCCAATTAGAAAATCAGATTAAGAACAAACAATTTGCTGACGAAATTTTAAGAATATTTAAACAAGGCAAACTAACTCCAAAAATATGGATGAAAAACGCAGTTGGAAACGATATTAGCACCGAGCCATTGCGTAATGATGCTAAAAAAGCTGTAGAAAAAATTAAATCATAGCAGCCTTTTAACTTAATATTATTAGTGTTGCTATTAATATCAACATTACAAGTGCATATATGCTCCATAAAAATGTTTCTGTTTTGAATGAGTTCATTGTATTCATATCTGCATGGTTTTATGGTTTATACTATGATTTGTTTTTTATATGTAAATATAATAAATAATTTTGTACTTGTCAAGTGGTTTTGATATTTTTTTTAAAAAATAATTTTAAAGCTAAATAATTATTGCAAACGTGAGGTCGGACACATTAAATTTTTTCAAAGATTTTGTTATACGCCAGGATGAATATTTTTTTGTTCCTACAAATAATAATTCCGACACTACTAATAAATATTTAATTACACAAAAAGATTTTTCTGAACATAATATATACAACAAATCTATATTTGTAAATCATTCTTTAAAACCTGTAAATTTAAATCCTTTAAAAAAAGAACAAAACAATGAATCAGTTTTGGGCTTGCCTATTATATTAGCAGTATTTATTTTTGCAACAATTGTTAAATATTTATATGGTAAAAGATTAAATATGATAACAAAAGCATTTACTGGTAGTAGATATGTCAATCAGTTGATGCGTGAAGGTAATATTTTTAACGAAAGAATTACTTTGCCATTATTCATAATATTTTTACTTAATACTTCAGTTTTTTTATGGCTTTCGGCAAGCCATTTCGCTTTAGAATTAAACATTTTCAATAATAAATATTTATTTTTTTTAAGTATAATATCACTAATATTAATATATTATTTTTTACAAATTACGGGTGCTGGTTTCTGGGGCTATTTATTTAAAGCCAAGCATTTAGCTTATCAGATAAAAATTATTATTCAGATTTTTAATATGGCACTAGGGTTAATTTTATTGCCTCTTATTCCTTTTTTGATTTTTTCTCCTCAAAAAATTTTATTTTTTATATCTATTATTTTGATAATCATAATTTTAGTATGGAAAATTTTAAGAATAATTCACATAAATTTTAATGAACCCAAATTTTCACAATTCTATTTATTTTTATTTTTGTATCTTTGCAGCGTTGAAATAATACCTATGATTATTGTAATAAAATTTTTATCATCGGTTTTATAAACAAATAAATAAAAATTATAGACTGATAAATTTTTTTCCACAATGAGTGAAAAAAAACCTGCAAATTCAAAAATTAAATCTGTACTGATTTCCCAACCCAAACCTGCTGACGAGATTAAATCGCCTTATTTTGAACTCGCTAAAAAGTATAAACTTGATATTAGTTTTCGTAAGTTTATTACTATAGACGGAGTTACTGCACGTGAGTTTAGAAAAAACAGAATTAATATACCAGATTATTCGGCTATTATTTTAACAAGCCGAAATTCAGTTGATCATTTCTTCCGTATGTGCAACGAGACGAGATATACTGTCCCTGAAAATCTTAAATATTTCTGTATTTCTGAATCTACTGCGTTTTATCTTCAAAAATACATTCAATATCGAAAAAGAAAAGTGTTTTATGGGAAACAAGAATTCTCAGAACTAATTGACTTATTTAAAAAACATAAAAACGAAAAGTATCTCCTTCCTTGCTCCGATATTCACAAACCTGAAATACCTCAATTACTCGACGAAAATCAGGTTCACTATAAAATTGCTGTTTTGTACAAAACACTTGCCAGCGACCTTTCCGACATTGATATTAATCAATACGACATGCTCGTTTTCTTTAGCCCCGCTGGTATTAAATCACTTTTCAAAAATTTTCCTGATTTCAAGCAAAATAATATACATATTGCCGCTTTTGGTTCTACTACTGCAAAAGCAATTACAGATTACGGACTTACTTTAAACGTTTGCGCCCCCAGCAAAAACGCTCCTTCTATGACTATGGCACTTGACCAGTATATCGGAAAATTTAATAAAAAGAAATAAAACTTACTAATTATCAAATATTTAGATGAGTTAAAAACTGTAATGTCATATAATTTAACTTTTAAAAAGTCTGAAAAACTTTGCAGTAAAAAGGAAATCGAAGCTCTGTTTAAAAATGCTATATCTGTTAATGCTTATCCCTTAACATTATTATGGCTAAAAATTGATTTTAACCTTTATAATCCCGTTAAAATTTTAATCTCTGCTCCACGTAAAAACCTCAAAAATGCAGTTGTCAGAAATTTGATTAAAAGAAAAATACGCGAAGCTTACAGGAAAAACAAAATAGAATTAATACAGTTTTTAATTAAAAATAATTTAAGCTGCAACATTGCTATTATTTACAATAGTAAAAATATTGCAGATTATAAGGAAATTGAATCTAAAATAATTTTACTTTTGCAACGTTTACAAAAAGATTTAACAAGTCATTAATCACTTTATTTGAGATAATTAATAATTAATGAAAAAAAATTTAACCATTTTTTTTATTTTTTTAATTCGTATTTATCAATATGTTATATCGCCATATCTTATGCCTTCGTGCCGTTATACACCTTCTTGCTCGGTTTATGGTGTTGAAGCATTAAAAAAATATGGTCCTTTTAAAGGTGGTTGGCTTACTTTAAAAAGATTTTTATCATGTAATCCTTGGGGTGGTAGCGGCTATGACCCCGTCCCTTAAAACATATCTTATTAAATGAAAACATTTTTTTTTACATTATTAATATTAATAATTTCGCTTCCACAACCTTCTTTTTCTCAATCATATTCAAATAATTATTCTAAAGAATTTGAATTTAGTAAAAATTTAGACGTATTTATTTCTTTATTCAAAGAACTAAATCAAAATTATGTCGACGAAATTAGTCCAGGTAAACTTATTGAAACTGGCATAGAAGCTTTGCTCGAAGAACTTGACCCATACACTAATTTCATCCCCGAATCTGAAATTGAAGATTATGAAATGATGACTACCGGGCAATATGGCGGTATTGGTGCTGTTATCCAAAAACGTAACGATTATGTTATAGTTTCTGAACCTTATGAAGGTTCGCCTGCCAGTAAAGCCGGAATTATTGCTGGCGACAAAATTATTGAAATAAATGGCAAATCGGCTAAGGGAAAAACTGTTGAAGAGGTTAGCTCCGCACTTAAAGGACAACCAGGTACAGCCGCTGAAGTTACAATTGAAAGAGAAGGAATTGACGAACCTCTTAAAATTGAAATTATCAGAGAAAAAGTGAAAATACCTAACATCCCTTATTCGGGTGTGCTTGATGGAAATATTGGCTATATTAAACTTAACAGTTTTACTCAAAAAGCCGGCGATGAAGTTAAAACCGCTTTTCTTGAACTTAAAGATTCAGCTCATATTAAAGGTATTATCCTTGACCTACGTGGTAATGGTGGCGGTTTGCTTAACGAAGCTGTTAATATTGTAAATATTTTTGTTGAAAAAGGTAAAATAATTGTTAATACTAAGGGACGTATTAATGAACGAAATCAGATACATCGCACTACTAATGCACCTGTTGATACCGAAATCCCATTAGTTATACTTGTTGACAGAGGTAGTGCTTCTGCTTCTGAAATTGTTGCTGGAGCTATTCAGGACCTAGACAGAGGTGTTGTGATTGGTCAAAAAACTTATGGAAAAGGCTTAGTACAAAACATTTTTCCTCTAACTTATAATACGAGAATTAAAATAACTGTAGCTAAATATTATATTCCAAGCGGCAGATGCGTACAAAAAATCGATTATTCTCATAAAAATAATAATAATAAATCAGAAGAAATTCCTGATTCGCTTAGAACAGCATATAAAACAGCAGGCGGAAGAATAGTTTACGACGGTGCAGGTATTGAACCCGACATACTTTTAAAACCTTATGAATACTCTAACATCGCTATTAGCCTTATAATCAAACATTTAATATTTGATTATGCTACAAAATTTGTTAATAAACATAATGCTATTCCAAATATTTCTTCTTTCACAATTAACGACAGCATTTATAATGATTTTAAAACATTTATTTCTGACAAAGAATATGATTACGAAACAAGAAGCGAAAAATCGCTCGAAGAACTGAAAAAAAATGCTGAACAGGAAAAATATTTTAATGCTATTGCCGAAGAATTTGAAAATCTTAAACAAAAAATGATGCACGATAAACAAGAAGACCTAATTAAATTTAAAGATGAATTATGTGCATTATTAAAACAAGAAATTGCTGCTCGGTATTATTTTCAAAAAGGAAGAATTATTGCATCTTTGCAAAGCGACAATGATCTTAATAGAGCTAAGGAAATCATTAATAATCTTTCAATATATAGTTCAATTTTAAATGGAACCTACGAAAAAAAAGATATTGATAAATAATATTTTTTTTAATAATCTATTTTAAATATGTTTAAATATCACATATATAATGTAATGATTTTAACCTACACTTTTAATTTATACTTTTGAAGATACATATATCAATATGTTATGAACATTAACATACAAAAAATAACAGATACTTTATATATTATTGGAATAGCAGGGCTTCTTATAGCTTTACCCTTATCAAATTTCTTTATGAGTGTTTTCCAGTTCTTTATTCTCGGAGCATGGATATTAGGATTCGGATTCCTAAAAAAATCAAAAATATTTTTTTCTAATAAGTATGCTTTAATAATTGTTTCATTATTTTTATTACATATTATTGGTTTAATATGGACTTCGGACATCAATTATGCTTTGAACGATATTAGAATTAAACTCCCTTTGCTTATGATGCCTGTGGTTTTAAGCACAGGACCTAAAATTAATAAAAAAACATTCGAGAATCTTTTGCTTGTTTTTATTGCCTCAGTTATTATTGCTACTTTTATATGTACTAAAATATATATTTACGACGAATATAAAGATATTAGAGATATATCATTATTTATTTCACATATACGCTTTGCATTACTTATTTGCTTTTCAATTTTTATTTTGTTTTATTTTTTATTAAACAATAATAGATTTAATATTTTTTTTAAAATATTATTCTTATTTTCAGCATCTTGGTTAATTGTTTTCCTTTATATTTTAAATTCATTAACTGGTATAAGTGTTTTATTATTAACCGTATTAGCAGTTTTAATTTATACTGCTTTTATGAAAAAAAATAAAACAATAAAAATTATATCTGTTTTTTCATCATTTTTAATTTTATTTACAACTGCTACTTATGTATATTACATCTCAAAAGAATATAATGTTAAAAATAAAACTGATTTTACTCAACTTGATTTATTCACAGCCTCTGGCAATCCCTATACACACGATACCTTATCAAAACAATGCGAAAATGGTCATCCAATTTATATAAATATTAATTATGACGAATTAAAACAGTCGTGGAATAAAAGAAGTTCAATAAACTTTGACAGTACCGACTATAAAGGAAGACCAATTAAAGATATTTTATTAAGGTATTTATCATCAAAAGGATTTAGGAAAGATAAAGAAAGTGTTGAAAGCTTAACTAAAGTCGATATTATCGCCATTGAAAAAGGCACAACTAATTATTTACTTCTAAATAAAATGCCATTAGAAAAGCGTATTTATCAAATATTATGGGAATATCAATATTATTGCAATACAGGAAATCCAAGTGGACATTCAGTTATGCAAAGAATTGAATATATGAAAGCCGCTTGCAATATTATTAAAAATAATTTTTTTATAGGCGTTGGTACAGGCGATTTGCAACAAGAATTTAATACATATTACGAACATTCAAATTCTCAACTTGATAAGGAATGGAGGCTAAGAGCTCATAATCAATATATTACAATGTTTGTTGCATTCGGAATTTTTGGTTTTTTATGGTTTTTATTTATATTATTTTATCCACCCCTAAAAATGAAACTTTTTAATGATTATTATTTCTTTGTATTTTTTATTATTATTGCATTGTCGATGATGAATGAAGATACACTTGAAACACAGGCTGGAGTTACGTTTTTTGCATTTTTTTACTCCTTTTTATTATTTTCAAGACAAAATGAAATACAAAAAATTAAAAATTAAAATTCTTATGCGTTTATATTTCAATAAGTTGTTTATTTTTGCATTAATTTTTAATAAAAACTTAAAATAATATTTAATTATGAAGGAATTAATTCTTGAAATAAAAGTTAAGGAATATGATAATTTAGAAGAGCTTACTTACGAAGAGCGTAAACTCATGAACATTGCACGCGAGGCTACATTAAATGCTTATGCTCCATATTCAAATTATTATGTTGGTGCTGCTGTGCTACTTGAAAATGGTGAAATAGTTACTGGCAATAATCAGGAAAATGTTGCTTATCCATCAGGTTTATGTGCCGAAAGGGTTGCCTTATTCGCTGCTTCTGCAACATATCCTAATGTTAAAATAAAAGCAATTGCTATTACTTCAAGAGCTAGAGATTTTATTGTCGATTCCCCAGTATCTCCTTGTGGTGCTTGTCGTCAAGTTATATCGGAATACGAAATGCTTGCAGGCGAAAAAATTAAAGTTATATTAATGGGACAACAAGGAAAAATTCAAATTCTTGAAGGTATTGAAAACTTATTACCACTTGTTTTTAAAGAAAGTAATCTTAAAAAATAATTTCTATTAATTAGCAAAAGTTATCAATAAATTAGCAAAAAAGTTCCATAAAACCACTATTAACGTTGCTACCCCTTTTGATATATAAAAATTTATCCTA
Source organism: uncultured Bacteroidales bacterium (assembly GCA_964504265.1). GTDB lineage: Bacteria > Bacteroidota > Bacteroidia > Bacteroidales > JAKIYJ01 > JAKIYJ01. The sequence goes on along the minus strand of CAZDEU010000011.1, from coordinate 18,470 downwards.
AATTTAGACGTTAACAACCATATAATAAATGTGTTAATGCCTAAGCCAATTATTGATATTATAAAAAACTTTGAAAACTCAATTGCTACTTCTGGATTATTACTGTTAAAAGTCCATACCCTATTAAAAAAATAATTGGTAGTTGCCGAAATAGTAAATCCAATAGCATTAGCAACATATTTCTGAATTTTAAATATTTCCTTACATAAATATGTTATTCCAAAATCTATTATTAGCCCGCTGGTTCCAACAACACAAAACTTAACAAATTTCCATAAAAAGCCGTATATTAAGTCAATAAGCATTATTGTATTTTTATCTGACTAATTTTAAAAAATCGTGCATAGCTCTTTCAAACAAATCGTGCCCTTCGGGAAAATCGATACACTTATAAGCAGCGAGTTCTTCTCTTATTCGTTTGAGGCTAAAACGATCTTGCGACATAGAGTAAAAATAACCCGACGATTTCATCCTACTCGCAAGATATTCTTGCTCTGTTTGACCTGGCGTAGGTATCAAAACAACATTTTTATTTTTTTTTAAAAGAGCTAAATCCATAATTGTAGAATAACCTGCTCTGCAAAAAACTATTTCACTTTTTAAAATATTATGTGCCATCAAATCAGTAGGCAAATGATTAACGTAAGTAATATTATCTTTAACATATTCATCGCCTTTATTTGCAGGTAGACCTCTCAAAATTATGCTTTTACCGCCATCTTTTAAAAATTGTCTTGTAAGAATATTTTCAAAAATTGTTCTCTGAGGCTCTGGACCTGAAGCAATGCCCATCAATTTATATGGTTCATTTTTCACTATTTCGTTGTCTTCTAAAAAATGCTTAAACCTTGAAATAGGTCCAATATATCTTGCTTTTGCAGGAAAAGGGTTGAAATGCGAAAGTTTCCCCGACAAATTTAAAGGACCTCCAACATCAGGTACCCAACAAAAAGAAAATTTATTCATAGCTTTATTAATATATCTATGAATAATTGGGTCGGCCCAATGAAAACCTGAAAACGAAATTACTTTTAACTGATGCGTTATAAGAACAGTAGGAATATTATTATTCCATAAACCATATCTGTTATCAGATATTACAGCATCAATATTTTTTTCTTCAATAATTTTTTTTAATAATTTATGTTCTTTTTTATTATTGCGTAAAAAAGAAGGCAAAGTTTTCAAAATAGCCCCTGCCATAAACGAACCTGATGAATACACAATTTTACAACCTGGCAATTTAACCCAGTCGAGTTCAGGAAACTCTTGCCTTAATAGTGCAAGTGGTTCATTATCTGCTGCTATAATAACATTATAATTTTGCTCAACTAAATATTTAATAATAGGAATACTTCTCGTAGCATGTCCCAAACCCCAATCTAAAGGGCAAACAAGAACATTTCTTGCCTTTGCTTTTGTCATAAAAAAAGTTTAATAAAATAATAGCTTATATATATTTTTCCTATAATTAATAAAATAAAATTTAGGACAAATATATTTTTTAGTAAATTTTTTAAACCATAAAATATTATTAAATTAATTTTGTTGATAAATTAACTGCAAATTTAATAATTTTTTTAATTGTGGATTCAAAAGAAACCTTTTACGTAATTTGCCTTACATTATCACCTAATATTGGCGATATTAAATGTAAAAAACTTATTACCGCTTGTGGAAGTGCTGAGGCTGTTTTTAAAGAAAAAAAACATCTGCTTGCAAAAATTCAGGGTGTTGGTTCTGTTGCAGTAGAAAGTTTAAATTTAAATTCTGTTTTTAAAAGAGCTGAAGAAGAAGTTGCCTTTTTGAAAAAATATAATATTATACCTTTATTATTTACTGATAAGGATTATCCCCAGCGTTTAAAACATTGTGAAGATAGTCCTGTAATATTATATGTTAAAGGTAATGTTGATTTTAACCTCCCTAAAGCAATTGCTGTTGTTGGCACTAGAAAATCAACAGCCTACGGCAGAAAATTTTGCAAAGAATTAATTTATCAGCTCGCTTCACCCAATGTGCTTATTATTAGCGGCTTAGCTTTAGGAATTGACGGTTACGCACATAGCGCCGCCATAGAAACTAACACTCCTACTGTTGGAGTTTTAGCTCACGGCTTAGACCGAATTTACCCCCCTTCGCATAGGGAACTTGCTGCAAATATGTTGAAAAACGGAGCCATTTTATCTGAATTCCCTGTTAAAACTAAGCCCGATAGAGAAAATTTCCCGAGGAGAAACAGAATTATTGCAGGTATGTCCGATGCTGTTGTGGTTGTTGAAGCCGGACAAACTGGCGGTGCTTTAATTACTGCCGAAATAGCTAATTCGTATAACCGCGATGTTTTTGCGTTACCTGGCAGAGTCAACGATTTATACTCTAAAGGCTGTAACAGACTTATAAGAAATAATAAAGCTGCATTAATTGAATCGGCCGAAGATATTAAGTATTTGATGGGTTGGGACGAAAAAAAACAAAATGTAAATAAAAATATTCAACAAAGCCTTTCACTAAATCTTAACGATGAAGAGAAAATAATTGTAGACTTATTAGAATTAAATGGCGAAATAAGCATTGATTATTTATCGCTTAATGCAAATATGCCATACAGCAAAATTGCTTCAATTTTATTGAATCTTGAATTTCAGGGTATTGTTAAAGCTTTGCCAGGTAAAAGATTTACCTTATCTTAATTTTTTTGAAAAATAATTGTACTTTTTTGTATTTTTACACCGAAATTTTTATGAAAACTATTAATTATGTCAAAAGTAATTATTAAACAACTTTCTGAACAGGAAATTATTAAAAATGGTATTAAAGATTGGCCAATATGGGAAAAAGGTATTTCGCGTTTTCCTTGGACATACGACTGCGATGAAGAATGCTTATTCATTGAAGGCGAAGTTATTATTGAAACCGACGAAGGTTCTTTTTTTATTAAAACTGGTGATTTTGTAATTTTTAAAAGTGGGTTATCTTGCACATGGAACATTAAAAAACCAGCACGTAAATACTATAATTTCCCATAAAATTACTCTTTAATGTCTCAACCTATTTTTAAAGGGCAGGTAACTCGTTCAACTGGAATCTGGTATTTAGTTAAACACAATAACGGAAATGTTTACAATTGCAGATTAAAAGGACAGTTAAAAATTAAAGGTTATAGGGCTACTAATCCTGTTGTTGTTGGAGATTTTGTTGATTTTTCTTTAGAACCCAAGTCTGACACAGGATTGATTTTGAAAATTCACGAAAGAAAAAATTACATCATCAGACGTTCTGCTAAACTTTCAAAAGAAAGCCATATTATTGCAGCAAACATTGATAGAGCTTTTTTAATTGCTACTTTAACATCACCACGTACCTCAACAGGTTTTATTGACCGTTTTCTTGTTACTGCCGCTGCATACAATATACCTGCAACAATTGTAATTAATAAACTCGACATATACGATAATAGCCATTTAGAAATATTGAAAAAAATGGAATATTTTTATAAAAAAGCAGGCTATTCTTTTTTATGTGTTTCGGCTTTATATGGCAATAATTTAGATATGTTAAAAAATGAAATGAAAAATAATATTTGCCTATTTGCAGGTCATTCAGGATCCGGTAAATCTGCTATTATTAATGCTATTCAGCCTCATTTAAATCTAAAAACTGGCGAAATTTCTCAATACCATTTAAAAGGTAAACACACAACAACATTTTCCGAAATGTTTCCTCTTAATTTTGGTGGCTACATTATTGACTCTCCTGGAATAAAAGAATTTGCTCTTATTGATATTAAAAAAGATGAATTATTCCATTTTTTCCCCGAAATGTTCAATTTGTTACATAAATGCAAATTTCATAATTGTACTCATACTAATGAGCCAAATTGCGCCGTAAAAAAAGCTGTAGCTGATGGCGAAATTGCTGAATGGAGATATAAAAATTATATTTCAATTCTTTCGGGCGATTATATGGATATTAAAGATTGGAAATAAATTATGAGAACTGTTATTCAAAGAGTTTCTGAATGTTCGGTTATTATTGATAATAAATGTGTTGCTTCAATTCAAAAAGGTTTGCTTATTCTAATAGGAATTGAAAATGAGGATAAATCAGATGATATAGACTGGCTATGCAAAAAAATAGTTAAATTAAGAATATTTGACGATATAAATAATGTTATGAATTTATCGGTTAATGATATTAATGGCGAAATAATTGTTGTTAGTCAATTTACTTTGCACGCAAGTACAGCTAAAGGTAATCGCCCTTCTTACATAAAAGCAGCCAAACCCGAAACAGCTATACCTTTATATTATAAATTTATTGAAAATATTCAGACATTATGCAATAAACCTGTTCAAACAGGGCGTTTTGGGGCTACGATGCAGGTTAAACTTATTAATGATGGGCCAGTTACTATAATTATTGATTCTAAAAAAAGAGAATAATAATTTTCTCGGAGAAAACATATTGTAAATTTAGTCGCGTGTAGGTATTTCCCATATTTTTAGTTTAAGATATCAGAGCTAACGCCCCTCGCCAAATTGCAAATACTACATCTGCTACGAAGATATCAGGGCTACGCCCTTGCTGTTAATCATATCATATTAAATATGTTTATATTTAATCAATTATCAGAATATAGTTATATCGGAGTAAAAAGTTTAACTGATACAACTGAGGCGAATTGCTTCGCGGCACTCTATTCCTAAAGCCGATATTTATAATTTTATTAACAACCTTAATTCAAAAAGGGAAAAGAATATTTTATATTTAGCCCTCGAAAAGACTCATATTATAGTCGAAAGCGATACAAAAGAAGTTAAAATTATTTTTAATTTCTTTGACCGATAAAACTTTTTTATAAAAAAATCACTGAATTAAGAATTTTCTCACAATACTTTCATTTTTTGTTTTTTCCTTAATTATAAAATATAACTTTGCGATTATATTTAAAATATATTTTTATGGCAACCAAATCATTGAACATTGAACACAAAGATGATGTTGTGGTAAAATTTGTCGGCGATTCAGGCGACGGGATGCAATTGGCTGGTACTATTCTGGCTGATAATGCCGCTGTTACAGGAAACGACATTTCTACTTTCCCCGATTTCCCAGCCGAAATAAGAGCCCCCCACAATACCATACCCGGAGTTTCGGGTTTTCAAATTAGAATAGGGCATAAAAAAGTTCTTACATCTGGCGATAATTGCGACATTATGGTGATGATGAACCCCGCTTCCCTTAAATCTAACATTAAATGGGCTAAAAAAGGTGCTGTTTTAATTATTGATTCTGACACTTTTGATGCTAAAGCGGTTGAAAAAGCGGGATATTCTGAAAACCCGCTAAATAATAACTCCTTAAAAGACTACGTTCTAGTTCAAGCACCAATTACAAGTATGACTAAAGAAGCACTTGTTAATTTTGAAGTTACTAGCAAAATTGCTGAACGTAGCAAAAATATGTTCGCTCTTGGTATGGTAATGTTACTATTAAATAAAAATCTGGATACTACTTATCTTTATTTTGAAAAAAAATTTAAGAAAAATCAGACTATTATTGATATTAATAAAACTGTGCTTAAAGCAGGTTATGATTATGCTTCTGCCCGAAAAGAATTTAAAATTACATACAATATTCCACCTGCTAAAATGGAAAAAGGCAGATACAGAAATATTACAGGAAATATAGCTACTTCTTGGGGATTTATTGCTGCTTCTGAAAGGTCAAAACGCCCTATTTATCTTGGCTCTTACCCTATTACACCTGCTACCGAAATTTTAATGGAATTAGCTAAACATAAATCTCTTGGGGTTAAAGTATTTCAGGCTGAAGATGAAATTGCTGGTATTTGTTCTGCTATCGGTGCAAGTTTTACTGGCTCTTTAGCTATTACAACTACTTCAGGACCAGGATTGTCATTGAAAACTGAAGCTATTGGACTTGCGGTTATGACTGAGCTACCACTTGTTATTGTTGATGTTCAACGTGGTGGACCTTCTACTGGTCTACCAACCAAATCGGAACAAAGCGATTTATATCAGGCTTTATTCGGTCGAAACGGTGAATGCCCTGTTGTGGTAATTGCGGCTTCAACTTCTGCAAATTGTTTTTATTTCGCTTTTGAAGCTGCAAAATTAGCTTTAGAACACATGACCCCAGTAATTTTACTTAGTGATGGTATGCTCGGTTTTGGCTCTGAGCTTTTTAAAATTCCTAAAGTTAGCGATTTACCTAAAATTAACCCTCCTATTGCTGAACCTAACATACCTGATTATAAACCATTTAAACGTGATGAAAAAACTTTTGTACGTCAATGGGCTTTACCAGGAACCGAAGGACTTAGGCACAGAGTTGGCGGTCTCGAAAAAGAAAATATTACTGGAAACGTTTCTACAGACCCGCTTAATCATCAACTAATGACCGATTTACGTGCTAAAAAAATTCAGTATGTAGCTAATAAAATTCCTTTACAAAAAGTTTATGGCGAAGAAAGTGGTGACCTGCTTGTGGTTAGCTGGGGTGGAACTTATGGCTCAGTTCTTTCTGCCGTCGATTATGCTATTAATCAAGGTTTAAAAGTTAGCCACGCTCATTTTAATTACATTATGCCTTTACCTAAAAATACTAAAGAGGTTTTTTCCAAATTTAAAAAAATCCTCGTTTGTGAATTAAATGCCGGGCAATTTGTTAATTATCTCAGAATGACAAACCCTGAAAAATCTTATTTGCAATACAATAAAGTTCAAGGATTGCCCTTTACTGTCGCTGAATTATTCGATAAATTTAATCAAATTTTAAAGGAGAATTAATTATGCTTCAAAACACAATAGAACGTTCAAATGTTGAACTAACAAAAAACGATTTTGTTAGCGACCAAATGGTAAAATGGTGCCCCGGCTGTGGTGCCCACGCTATTCTTGCTGCTGTTGCCAATGTTTTTCCAAAAATTGGTTACAGAAAAGAAAATTTTTGCGTTGTATCTGGTATTGGTTGCTCTTCTCGTTTCCCATATTATGTTAATACCTACGGCTTCCATGGCATTCACGGAAGAGCCACAGCTATTGCTTCGGGTGTTAAAATTGCTAATCCTCATCTAAGCGTTTGGATTGCTACTGGCGACGGCGATTCTATGGCTATTGGAGGTAATCATTTTATTCATATTATAAGAAGAAATATTGATGTTAATATTATCCTTTTTAATAATATGATTTATGCTCTTACAAAAGGACAATATTCGCCTACTACTCCTATGGGTCAAATTACTAAAACTTCTCCTCAAGGAACTATTGAACATCCTTTTAATACTGGAGAACTAGTGCTTGGAGCTCAAGGAACTTTTTTTGCAAGAGTTACCGATAATAATATTAAAATGATGACAGATGTTATGTTTGAGGCTGCTAAACACGATGGAACTTCTGTTATTGAAGTATTGCAAAATTGTGTCATCTTCAATGATAAAATTCATGCTTCTATTACTGCTAAAGAAATAAAAGATGACTATCAACTGCATCTTAAAAACGGCGAACCAATGATTTTTGGCACTAACCACGATAAAGGTATTATCCTTAGAGATACTAGACTCGAAGTTGTTACAATTGGCGAAAATAATATTACTGAACAGGATATTTTAATACACGACCAGTATCAGCAAGACCCGGGCATTCATCTTATGCTGGCTAAAATGAGACCTCCTATTTTCCCTGTTGCTCTCGGAGTTGTTCGTTCTGCTATGTACCCTACTTACGACGATTTAATTGAAGATCAAATTACTGAAGCAAAACTTTCTGCAAAAATCAGAACTGTCGACGATTTGTTAAATAGCGGCGATACATGGGAGATTAATTAAAATATATTAAATATATTTTAGCCGTATAACAGTTCGCTTATACGGCTTTTGTTTTTACTTTTTTAGCTATTTTTGCATTATTATGATTAAAAAGTTTTTAAATTATATCGTTAAGAATAATCTGCCTAAACCTGACGATAACTATAATATTTTACTCGCTGTTAGCGGTGGTATTGATTCGGTAGTTTTGTGCGATTTGTTTCATAAAGTTGGTTATAAATTTTCTATTGCTCACGCTAATTTTAAATTAAGAGGCAATGATTCTGAACTTGACCAGAAATTTGTTGAAAATATTGCTATTAAATATAGAGTTCAATTATTTACTGAAAAATTTGAAACTCAAGCTTTTGCTGAAAACAACAAGGTGTCAATTCAAATGGCTGCAAGAGAACTCCGTTTTAAATGGTTTTTTGAAATTTGTGAAAAATATTCATTCCACTTCGTTGCTACTGCTCATCATTTAGACGACCAAGCTGAAACATTTTTTATTAATTTGTTCAGAGGTGCTTCTTTAAAAGCTATTGCAGGTCTTAAGCCTCTTTCTGATAAAATTTTTCACCCTTTACTTTTTGCATCACGAGCCGATATTGTTAATTATGCTAAGGATAATAAGATTAAATACCGTGATGATATGAGTAATGACTCTGATAAATATATAAGAAATAATATACGACATAATTTTCTTCCTTTAATTGATGATGTTTATAATGGTGCTACAAAATCTGTTATTTCTACTTGTCAAAAACTTCAGGATGTTAATGAATTTATTGATAATATAATTGATCAAATTAATCCTGAAATTATTATTAAACATCACAATTTTGTCGAAATAAACACTAATCTTTTATTTAAATATAAACCCATCAGATTGTATCTTTTCGAAATAATTAAAAGTTATGGTTTTAAATATAATACAATTGATGATATTATTGCAGCATCTTTAAAAAAATTATCCGGAAAAATATTTTATTCTGATGAATATAAGTTACTTATCGACAGAAACAAAATATTAATAACAGATATTTTAACAGATGAAAATTATAATTCATTTATCAATGAAACCGATAATGAATGTATTACACCTGTAAAATTAAAAATAAAATATGTTAAAAAAAATAATGATTTTGTAATACCCGCTGATGCAAATATTGCCTGTCTTGATTATTCTAAACTAACATTTCCTCTTAATGTAAGAACTTGGCAAAAAGGTGATAAATTCTACCCTTTGGGAATGAAAACTTCTAAAAAAATCAGCGACTTTTTAATTGATAATAAAGTACCTTTAATTTTTAAAGAAAAAGTATTTCTCTTATGTTCTGATGATAAAATAGTTTGGGTAATAGGTATGAGAATTGACAACAGATTTAAGACAACATCCAAAACAAAAAATTTATGTATCATATCTAAAATTTGAAATATATTTTAGCTTGTTGTAACTTTGCAAAAAAAATTTATGATTAAAAAACTTAGAAAATTTCTTTTATTAATATTGATAACGGTGATATATATTCCGTCTTCAACAAATGCACAATTGCACGAGCCTGTACAGTGGAAAACTTCAGTTAATTATATTGATAATAATGTAGCCGAAATATTATTTAAAGCAAGCATTGAAGAAAAATGGCATATTTTCGCTCAGTCAAGCAATCCCAAAGGCTCAATGCCTCTTGGTATCAATTTTGAAAATAATAATAATTTTGAACTTATAGGGAATCTCAAAGAACCTAAGCCTATTGAGGTATTTGATGATGTTTTTCAGGTAAATGTTCGTTATTTCGAAAATCATGTTACTTTTAAACAAAAAATTAAAATTTTATCTGAAAAATCTTTTATAGTTAATGGCTCAATCGACTATCAATCATGTATTAACGAAATGTGTGTGCCTGGTAGTTTCGATTTTACCATTAATGTTAAAGGCGCAAAAAAAATTGTTGCTGAAACAATTGATACTACTAACGTTTTTTCTGAAAAAAATATTGATAACAATTCTTTAAATATAAACGATACATTAGATACTAATAAACTATCTCAGCATATTGTAAATGTTAGTGATGATAACGAGGCTAATAAAACTGATAAATCGATTTGGACATTGTTTTTATTTGCATTTTTAGCAGGTTTAGCGGCAATTTTAACTCCTTGTGTTTTTCCTATGATACCTATGACAGTTAGTTTTTTTATGCACGATTCTGATAAAAAACGCAAAGCAAAAATGCAGGCTAGTTTCTTTGGGCTTTCAATCATTTTAATTTATACTGTTATAGGCACAATTGTAGCTCTAACCTTGGGCGTAAACTTTGCTAATTGGCTAAGTACTCATTGGCTCCCAAATGTTTTATTCTTTTTAATTTTTTTGATTTTTGCTGCTTCTTTCCTTGGTATGTTCGAGATTACTTTACCAAGTTGGCTAATCAGCAAATCTGATGAACAGGCTGACAAAGGTGGTATTGGAGCTCCGTTTTTTATGGCTTTTACTCTAGTTCTTGTTTCTTTTTCTTGTACAGGACCATTGGTAGGCGCTATCCTCGTTGCTACTTCGCGTGGCGAAGTTATTGAACCAATTATTGGAATGATTGGCTTTTCATTGGCTTTTGCAATTCCTTTTACTTTTTTCGCATTCTTCCCTTCTCTATTAAGCAAAATGCCTAAATCGGGGGGGTGGCTCAATTCTGTTAAAGTTTTCTTAGGATTTCTGGAACTTGCTCTTGGCTTGAAATTTTTAAGCATTGCCGACCAAACTTATCACTGGGGTATTTTAGATAGAGAAGTTTACCTCGCTCTTTGGATTATTATTTTTACTTTGTTAGGACTATATTTGATAGGCAAACTTAAATTAAAACACGACGACGGAATAAAACATGTTGGAGTTCCCAGATTATTAACCGCTATTATTGTTTTCTCTTTTGTCGTTTATATGATTCCAGGTATGTTTGGTGCACCGCTTAAAGCCATGGCTGGTTATTTACCTCCTCAACAAACTATTGATTTTGACTTAAACAGAATTATTAGAGAAAATAAAAGCGGAATCGAAAATATTGAAAAAAATGAACTCTGCAACACTCCAAAATATTCCGATTTCCTTCATCTTCCTCACGGACTTAAAGGCTATTTCGATTATGAAGAAGGCAGAGCTTGCGCCGAAAAACTTAATAAACCTATTTTTCTTGATTTTACAGGGCATGGCTGCGTAAATTGCAGAGAAATGGAAGCTAATGTTTGGGCTAATCCCGAAGTACTTAAAATATTGAAAGAACAATATATTATAATTGCTTTATATGTTGATGACAAATCTAAACTTCCTGAAAATGAGTGGAGTACATCATTATTTGATGGAAAAATAAAAAAATCTTTAGGAAAGAAATATGCTGATTTTCAAATATCATTTTTTAATGTTAATGCTCAACCTTATTACGTTTTATTAGACCCAACATTTAAACTTGAAAAACCAGAAGATGTCTCTAAAGCTTTACTTGTAAAACCAGTTGCTTATGACCTTAACTCTGATAATTTTGTCAATTTTTTAAACTCAGGCTTAAATGAATTTAAAAAACGTAATAATTAATTGATTTTATTATTATATGTTATAAAAGCAACTACATTAATTCTTTTGTTGTCTTTTTTATAATTTTGAATTTTAATTTTTTTTATTAATTAATTTTATATCTTTAACATTTTAAAAAATTTTAGAAACATTTTTTATTTTTTAAAGTTTAATGGAGAATAATAATTTTTAACAGTTGAATATATATGTTGAGACAGACTTTTACCTTTAGAATAATTTTCGCTTTATTTGCTTTAAGTTTTTGTACATACAACCTAAATGCACAGCTAACAGTTGATAATTCAATGACACCCCAACAATTAGTACAAAATGTTTTGTTAGGAACTGGTGTTACTGTTACTAATATTCAATTTACAGGACATGCTACTGCTATAGGTAGCTTTAATGGGCAAGCTACTAATGTTGGAATACCAACCGGAGTTATTTTAGCTTCTGGAAATATTTCTGACGCAATAGGACCAAACAATTCTGATTTTTCAGGCGACAATTTAGGTCAACCGGGTGATATTCAACTTACTAATATTGCAGGCTTCGATACTTATGATGCTGCAATACTTGAATTTGACTTTGTGCCTTCTTCCGATACGGTTAGATTTAATTATGTGTTTGGCTCTGAAGAATATCCTGAATACGTTTGCTCCGATTATAACGACGTTTTTGCTTTTTTCCTTTCAGGTCCTAATCCTATGGGTGGTAATTATAATAATAAAAACATTGCTTTAATACCTGGCACTAACACTCCAGTTGCTATTAATTCCGTTAATAGTGGTACACCAGGTGGTGGTTATTCTTCTTCACAATGTACCTCTTTAGCCCATAGCAATTATTATGTTGATAATACTAATGGCTCAACTATCCAATATGATGGGTTTACAAAGGTTTTTGAAGCTGTAGCTCAGGTTGTCCCTTGCCAAACTTATCATATTAAAATCGCAATAGCTGATGCAGGAGACGGTATTTATGACTCTGGCGTTTTCCTTGAAGCTAAAAGTTTTAGCTCACCAACTATTACTATTAGTGCTATTGGTAGTACTAGCGATTCTCTTATGGTTGAAGGTTGTGGTGCCGCTGTTTATACTTTTACACGCGATAACGCTGCTAGCGCTCAACCTTTTACTATAAATTATATTATTGGAGGAACTGCTACAAACGGAGTTGATTATCAAGACCTTAACGGAAATCCTATTGTTGATAGTGTTTATTTTTTACCCGGTCAAGATTCTGCTTTCCTTATCATAAACCCAATTTTTGATGGAATACCTGAAGGTGACGAAACTGTTACATTACTTATTCCGCAAGTTCTCTCCTGTACTAACGATACTATTAGAGCTACTATTTATATTAAAAATGTTGACCCTATGAATGTTCAAATTGAAGGTGAAACATTGATTTGCCCTTATCCTACATTAAGTACAATTAACCAGAATATACCTTCAGGCTCAACTTTAAGCTCTACATTAAGCGGTGGTTTTGGACCATTTTATTATGATTGGTATACTAGTACTGACACTACAACCTTATCTACTGAATCTTCTCTTTTTGTTCAGCCTGAGCAATCAACCACTTATATATTAACAGTTAGAGATACTTGTGGCAACGCTACTGTTAGCAACTCAATAACCGTTGATGTTGAATGTCCTATCGAATTATTTAATGTGTTTACTCCCAACGGAGATGGTTTTAACGACAAATTTGAAATAAAATTTATTGAACATTACCCTGGTAGCAAATTAGTAGTTTTTAATAGGTGGGGAAAAACAGTTTATGAAAGTACAGATTATAAAAACGATTGGGACGGTTCGGGTTGTTCCGACGGTGTTTATTATTTTATTTTAGACCAAGTAAAAGATGGTGAAACAAATCAACATCATGGCACTGTTACTATTTTAAGATAAAAAATTATTTCATGACATATATATACAAAAATAAATATAAAAAGAAGTTTATAATAAATATTAATTTATTTATAGCAATATTTGTATCATTTACATTAAATTTAAACGCTCAGCTAATTGTTAATACAGGTATGACACCAACCCAGCTTGTTCAAAATATACTTGTTGGCTCAGGTGTAACAGTTAGCAATGTAACTTTTTCTGGTGCTTCAAACTCTATTGGCTCTTTTACAACAGGTACTTCCCCTACCAATTTAGGTCTTACAAGTGGTATTATAATGTCATCAGGTGATGTAAGTTATGCTCCAGGTCCAGTTAGTGGTTTTGCTAGTACTGTTAATTCAACTGGTAGCGATCCTCAATTGGCTTCTTTAATATCCAGCAGTTCAATTTATGATGCCGCTGTTCTTCAATTTAATTTTATACCACAATCTGACACAATTAAATTTAGATACGTTTTTGCTTCTGAAGAGTATCTTGAATGGGTTGGTTCTTCATATAATGATGTATTTGGTTTTTTTATAAGCGGACCTAATCCTCAGGGAGGTTCGTACAACTTTAAAAATATTGCTTTAATACCTAATACTTCTTTGCCTGTTGCTATTAATAATGTACACAGCGGCTCTTATAGTATGTATTATGTAAATAACGAAGGTATGTATGGACAAACCATAGTTTATGATGGTTTTACTACAGTGCTAACCGCCTGGGCGCTTGTTACTCCTTGCGTACAATATAGTATTAAAATTGCTATTGGTGATGCAGGTGATTCATCTTACGATTCTGCTGTTTTCTTAGAAGAAAACAGTTTTTCAAGTACAGGTATTGCAATTAACACCTATTATGCCATGCCTTCGCTTGGGTTAAATGCTATTGAAGGTTGCAGCGACGCCACCATTTCTTTTGTACTTAGCAAACCATCTACTACTAATTTTCCTATTATTTATACTATCTCTGGTACCGCTACTAATGGTGTTGATTATACTCAAATTCCTACTACATTAGTAATACCACCCGGGCAAGATTCTGCTTCTATTACTATTACTCCTATTATGGATGGCATTTTAGAAGGCTTTGAAACAGTAATGCTTATTGTTCAAACTTCAGTTTGTGGAACTGATACTGTTATTGTAAATATTTATGACAATACACCACTTACGGTTACTTCCAGCCCCGATGCTGTTATTTGTGGCGACCCAACTACAATATCGGTTAATCCCAATGGCGGGCTAACTCCTTATACTTATAATTGGAGTAATGGAGCAGGAACAACACAATCTGTTACTGTAAATCCCTCTATTTCAACTACATACACAGTTACTGTTAATGATGCCTGCGGTCAAAGTGCTACTGAACAAGTTATTGTTAGTTATGGAACAGGTAGTTCAAGTGTTAGTCCTGATACAGCAATATGCCTTGGAGGTACTGCTACTCTTTCAGCAACAGGCGGAACTGGCTACTTGTGGGACAATGGAGCCACTTCGTCTGCAATTTCTGTTAGTCCAACTATAGAAACTACATACTGGGTTACAATATACGGTGTTTGTGATGGTGCTGCGCCTGTTGTTGTTTCTGTTATGCCTGCTCCAACCCCCACTGCTTCGGTAGACCCAGGTGAAATTTGTGTTGGAGAAATGGCAAATTTAACTGCTACTGGCGGTTTAACATATACATGGTCAGCTAGCCCTGGCGATGGCTCATTGGGCGGGCAAGCTAATACGCCTTCACCTATGGTTAGTCCTCAAACTACTACTACTTATACTGTTATTGCTGCCGACGCTAACTCTTGCACTAATACAGCAGACGTAGTTCTTATAGTTAGCCCATCACCTAATGCTAATTTTATTGCTAATCCGCCTGTAGCATCATCTTTTGACCCTGAAATTAATTTTATTGATAATTCATCTAATAGTCCTATTGTTTGGTTATGGAACCTTGGAGATGGAACTCAAGAAACTACACCATCATTTACGCATACATACCCTGGCGAAGGTCAATACCTTGTTTCTCTGTGGGTTCAAAACTCTTATGGATGTAGCGATTCTACAACAGCGTTGGTGTATGTACAACCCGATTACTCTTTCTGGGTACCCAATGCTTTTACTCCAAATAACGATGATATTAATGATTATTTTTATGTTTATTTTGTTGGCATCTCTCACAAAGAAGGCGATTATCATTTAATGTTATTCGACAGATGGGGGCAATTAGTCTTTGAAACAGAAAATCCTTACGAAGGCTGGGATGGTAAAATTAACGGTATCAACGCTCAAGAAGGTGTTTATTCTTATAAGATTAAATTTAGAGATGGTACTAATATTAAAAGAATGAAATACGGAAGAGTTACATTATATCGCTAATTAATTTAATATAATTTACACTTCATAAACTCATATTTTCTTATCTTCGCAAACTAAATAATAATACTATGTATCGTACTCATACTTGCGGAGAGCTTAACTCTTCATTTATTGGGAAAAAAATTAAACTTGCCGGCTGGGTATTCCGAAAACGCGATCTCGGTTCAATGATTTTTATTGATTTACGCGACAGATATGGAATAACTCAACTTGTATTTGAAAATAAACTTTACGAAAATGCTAAAACAAACATTTCTAGAGAATATGTAATTAGCATTGAAGGTATTGTTGCTGAACGTAGCAACAAAAATTTGAAAATTCCTACAGGTGAAATTGAAATTATTGTTGAGAATTATAATGTGCTTAATTCTTCAATGCTTCCTCCTTTTACTTTAGAAAATGAAACTGATGGAGGCGAAGAACTGAGAATGAAATACAGATATCTGGATCTTAGAAGAGAAGTTTTGAAAAAAAATATTGAACTAAGGCATAATGTTGGTAAAGAAGTTAGAAATTATTTGTCAGATAATGGTTTTTGGGAAATTGAAACCCCATTTTTAATAAAATCTACTCCCGAAGGTGCAAGAGATTTTGTGGTTCCCGCCCGAACAAGCCCTGGAAAATTTTATGCACTGCCTCAATCGCCTCAAACCTTTAAGCAATTATTGATGATTGCAGGCTATGATAAATATTTTCAAATTGTTAGATGTTTTAGAGATGAAGATTTAAGAGCCGACCGCCAACCCGAATTTACTCAAGTCGACTGCGAAATGTCTTTTGTTACTCAAGAAGATGTTCTTAATACTTTTGAAGGTTTAATGAGGCATATTTTTAAAAAAATAAAAGGCTTTGACCCAGGTGCTTTTCAACGCATGACTTATAATGATGCAATGAATTTTTATGGTTCAGATAAACCTGATTTGCGTTTTGAAATGAAATTTAACGACATTACTAATATTGTTAAAGGTAATAATTTCAAAGTTTTTGATGATGCTGAATATATTGCAGGTATTTGTGTAGCTAACTGTGCTGATTATTCGCGTAAACAAACCGACGACCTTATAAATTTTGTAAAACGTCCACAAATTGGTGCATCAGGTTTGATTTATATAAAACATAATTTTGACGATAATTACAAATCTTCTGTTGATAAATTCTATACAACTGACGATTTAGCTAAAATTTGCAAACAGATTAATTCTGCACCAGGCGATTTAATCTTAATAATGGCAGGTAAAAAAGAAAAAACTCAAAAAGCCCTTGGCGAACTAAGGCTTGAAATGGGTAATAGGCTCAATTTGAGAGATAATAGCACTTTTGTTCCCCTTTGGGTTACTGATTTCCCACTATTAGAATGGGACGAAGAAACTCAAAGATTTTATGCTAAGCATCACCCTTTTACTTCACCAAAAAACATAGACGAACTTATAAATAATCCCGCTGAAGCTAAAGCTAATGCGTACGATTTAGTTATTAATGGTGTTGAAATTGGTGGTGGCTCTATAAGAATTCACAACAAAACTACTCAAAAACAGATGCTTTCAATTTTAGGTTTTTCAGAAAAAGAAGCTGAACAGCAATTTGGTTTTTTGATGAATGCTTTTGAATATGGCGCTCCACCTCACGGGGGTATTGCTTTAGGATTTGACAGGCTTTGTGCAATTTTAGGTGGTTCTGATTCTATAAGAGATTTTATTGCGTTCCCTAAAAATAACGCAGGGCGAGACCTTATGATTGAAAGCCCCGCCGAAATAAGTCAATTACAGATTGATGAACTTGGTATTTTATTTAAAAATTCTTCTAAATAAAAAAACGAGCTAAAGCCCGTTTTTATTTGAGGTATCGAGCGGATTCGAACCGCTGTACGAGGTTTTGCAGACCTCTGCCTAGCCACTCGGCCACGATACCATTATTTTCTGCAAATTTACTAAAAAAATTTAATAATACAAACAGAATATTTTGTTAATTTTTTATCAAAGTTTTAGATAATTAATTGATTATTTTTTAAATCCATCATAATATTCAGAACAACTGACCTCAAGTTTTCGATTTAACTAAAAGATTCCGTTATAACTACAAAAAAATTAAGATTTTAGATATATAAATGAATAATGAAAGCAAGAAAGGACATAGTCCAATTATGTTCGTAAAAAACATATAAAATTCAAATTAGTGGTTTATATTTGATGTGTTATTTTTGTAATAAATTGAAGTAAATTGCCAATTATATTGAATATAATAAGGACGTAGTCCTTTAATCTTCGTAGAAAAGAAATTAAATTACATCAAACAGAGTGGCGTTAGCCCTGACATATTAAACTGAGAAAATAAGGCTATTTTTTTTATTTTAACAGCTAATGATTTCTAGTTGCGAAAAATTGATGATACAGAACTACTAATTACAACAATAACCAAATCACATAAAGATATCAGGGCTACGCCCCTCGCCAAATTGCAAATACTACATTTGCTACGAAGATATCAGGGCTAACGCCCTTGCTGTTAATCATATCATATTAAATATGTTTATATTTTTCTATTATCAGAATTTAATTATATCATAGCAAAAAAGTTTTCCTGATACCACTAATTTTGGTATCATATTAAAATCCGTAGAGGTCAGTTGTTCTGATATTGGTGATAAGGCATATAAAAATTTAATTATTTACACTTAACTACGATAGTTAATCAAAATTTTTCAGACATTTGTATTCAAATATTGTTAAATTGTCTAATTATTATTAGAAAATCTATTTTACAAGCTCAATAAAAAATTCAGTACTATAAATTATTGAAAATTT
>CAZDEU010000010.1:37141-38242 GCA_964504265.1 uncultured Bacteroidales bacterium | reverse complement strand
TCAGTTCTGAAACGTTTTCCTATGATGGCTAATTATCAGGTTGTTATTTTACGCGAAGCACAATACCTTGATAAAATTGAAGATTTAGAATCATATTTTGAACATCCTCTTAAATCTACAATATTTGTAATATGCTATAAATACAAAAAAATTGACGGTAGAACCAAGTTTGCAAAAGCTATAGATAAATATACAGTGTCTTTTGAATCATCTAAATTATACGAAAACAAAATTCCAGACTGGATTTGCGAATATTTAAAGGATAAAAATCTAAATATAACACCAACAGCCTGCTTGCTGTTAGCCGAGCATCTTGGAAATAATATTGGTACTATTGCAAACGAATTAGACAAACTAGCTCTTAACATTAAAGCTGGTGAAAGTATTACAGAAACTCATATTGAGCAGAATATTGGTATAAGTAAAGAATTTACTGTTTTTGAACTTCAAAAAGCCTTATCTTTGAGAAATAAATTTAAAGCTTTTAGAATTGTACATTATTTTGCAGCTAATATAAAAGATAATCCTATTCCTAAAGTTGCACCTATGCTTGTTGATTATTTTGCAAAAGTTATGATAACTAAAACACTTATTAAAAGTAAAGCTGATAACAAAGACATTGCAAGTGCAATAGGAACAAATATTTTTTATATTAACGATTATAAATTAGCAGCAAAAAATTTTACTGACATACAATTAAGAAAATGTTTTTCAATATTACGCGAATATGACCTTAAATCTAAAGGAGTTGGCAATACCGAAATACATGCCAACGATGGTGAACTAATGAAAGAAATGATATATAAAATCCTTATTGCTTAGGCTGGCTTATTCCATAAGATGATACTTACTTTTTTGTCTCCAACCAGCATTGTATTTGCTATCAACAAAATAAATCAATAAATCGGCATCGTATTTACTATCAGCAAACCAAATTTTCTTTTGCGAGTCATACTTACTATCAACAAAAAACCATAATCCTTTATTGTCGGTAGCATCGTATTTGCTCGAAACCTTAAAAACCAACAAATCGGCATCGTATTTACTGTTAACTACATAAACTTTTATATCAGCATCGTATTTGCTGTTGCACGAATATAC